>NZ_JVVG01000102.1:0-27276 GCF_001053265.1 Carnobacterium sp. 1290_CSPC | reverse complement strand
TACTAAATAACGTATTCGTGATATTTGAAATTATTTACCAACACTATTTGTAAAAGAACCAATATGTCTTAAAATTTGCTTGAATTAGATTGCGTCAACGCTTGTGATTTTAACAACCATGTCGCCGCCTGGTGTTTCGATCGTTACTTCATCGTTCACACCTTTACCAATTAATGCTTGTGCAATCGGTGATTCATTAGAAATTTTACCATCTAATGGATCTGCTTCTGCACGACCAACAATTGAGTAAACTTCTTCGTCGCCATCTGGTAACTCAATAAAAGTTACTTTACGACCTAATGAAACGATACCTTCATCGATTTCATTTGGATCGATAATTTTAGCGTAACGAACCATTTTTTCTAATTTTTGAATTTGCCCTTCAACGAAAGCTTGTTCATCCTTAGCCGCTTCATATTCAGAATTTTCTGATAAATCTCCGTATGAACGTGCGATTTTGATTCGTTCTACGATTTCTTTACGTTTTACAATTTTTAACTCGTCTAAATCTTGTTGAATTTTCTCAAGACCTTCTTGGGTCATTGGGTATACTTCTTCTGCCATACTTTTACTCCTAACAACAATAGTAGTTTCAACTTATCAAAATTGAATAGACCCACAATATCATGGAACTAGAAATTTTGCAATACACTTTATCTGCTATCGTCTAATAAAACTTTAATTAATCAATTTTTAAATCATTTGGAATGATTGAACGGATTTTTGTCGTCATCAAATCGATTGCAACATTATTTGACCCACCTTCAGGGATGATAATATCCGCGAATTTTTTCGTAGGTTCAATAAATTGCTCATGCATCGGTTTAACAATCGACGTGTACATGTCGATAATTGAATCTAATGAACGGCCACGTTCAGCCATATCACGTTTAATACGACGGATGATACGAATGTCATCATCTGTATCTACAAAGACCTTAATGTCCATTAAATCACGAAGCTCTTTATCAGAGAAGATTAAGATACCTTCAATAATAATAACTTCTTTTGGTTCTACACGAATCGTTTCTTCTGCACGATTGTGTTGAGTGAAATCATAAACCGGCATTTGGACAGCTTGTCCATCTAATAATTGTCTAATATGCTCGCTAAGTAAGTCATTGTCAAATGCAAATGGGTGGTCGTAGTTAGTTAACACACGTTCATCCATTGTTAAGTGACTTTGATCTTTATAATAAGCATCTTGTGGAATATAAGCTAAACTTACATCTCCAAATTCTTCAATAATTTTACGGGTTACAGTAGTCTTACCAGAACCAGTACCCCCTGTTACACCGATGATGATTGGCTTACGCATTCAAAACACACCTTCCTGATATTAAAAATAAGCTCGAATTCACTGCTATTAAATATAGAGAAAAATGTTCTCAATTGCAAGTAAATTCAAGCTATTTTTATTTTTTAACCGTATTTTCCCTGTCTGATTATAAGTCGGCATTCTCTTCAGATACATATTGTTCAACTAAAGCATCATGCTCTTCGTATGTTTCTGAATAATATACTTCACCGGTTGTTAAATCAGCCACAAAGAATAGGTAGTCAGATTCTGTTGGATTCATAGAAGCTTCGATAGCTTCGATACCAGGGTTGTTAAATGGTCCCGGCCCAAAACCAGTATTGATGTACAAGTTATACGGTGAATCAACTGCTGCATCCTCGTTAGTTACATAAGCTGAATGCGTATTGTTCGCATATAAAACTGAAATATCTGATTGGATTGGCATATCGATTTCTAAACGGTTCATGAATACACCAGCGATCAATTCACGGTCTTCTAGTGAAGATGCCTCTGCTTCAACCAATGAAGCTAAGGTTAAGAATTCGTGGAAGGTGAAACCAGAAGCTTCAATTTCAGCAGTGTGGGTTTGACGAACATTTTCCATTTCCCCAACCATCATAGTCACGATGTCTGCAACCGTTGCAGTTGGTGACAAATCATAAGTTGCTGGGTATAAGTAGCCTTCCAACTTGTAACGCACGTCATCATTTTCAGATACGTCGGTCAATAATTCTGGGTATGTAGCCAATAATTCATCGAATAAAGCGTCATCCGTCATTTGTGCTAAGGAGTCTTCTTGTTCAATGCCAAGTGCATCTGCAATAATTTGCGAAATGGCCTCTAGCGATGAACCTTCTGGAATAGCCACTGAGTCAACTTGAGCTGTAGCCCCTTGTTGTAGCTCGTTATTAGCATCTGTATAGCCTAGATTCTTGTGTAAGGTGTAAGTACCCGCCTCAATCGCGTCATCCCCAAAGAATCGTAAATAAGTTGTAAAAAGGAAATCGTTAAAGATAATGCCTTCATCATCCAAGATGCTTGCAATATCAGCTGTTGTCGACCCTTCTGGTATGGTAACCTCGACTGTTTCGTCCGAGCTACCGATACCTCCTGTAAAAATCATAAACGTTAGGGATAAACCAACAACCACAATAAGTGCTGCTGCAACCACTAAAAACCATTTAGCTATTTTCGAAGCAGTAGATTCTGCTTTACGATCAAGATCTTTTTGCTTTTTGTAAAAATCTTCGCGTGCTTTCTTAGACATATAGCGACTCCTCTTCTAGTAAAATCATTACTCCCATTATACATGAAAGGACCATTTTTCAATATAAATGTTAGATAAATACAAACAAACGTAAAAAAACTGTAATATTGCACAGGATGTGAGCGCGGGCGGTCAGACAGGATGCGAAATCCGACTGCAATTGAATCCACATCAAAAAACACGGTAAGGTAACATTCCCCTAACCGTGTTTTTAACAAAATTGCACTACACTGCTGCTTGCGTCTTAAAGTCATTTGCTTTCAATTTCTTGTACTTTATAGTGTAGAAGAGAATGATTAAAAGCGTGAACACAATCAGAATTGACGTTAAAACAAATACATCAGTGCGTATGCTACCACCTATACCGAATAATTGTCTGTAGGCATCTACAGAATAAGTAATTGGTAGGTAGGGATGGATCGCTTCAAAGAATGGATTTGACAATTGAATTGGATAGGTACCACCTGAACCTGACAGTTGTAAAATCAAGAAAATTAACATTATGAAAGAGCCAATTTTATCAAACAATAAATTAAATAACATGACAATCGAAATTGAAGTTAAGGCCGTTATTATCGTTACGAGTAATGTTTTACTCATAGAAAATGTTTCTAAACCATTCACTGTATGTAATAGAAATACCATAATCAAGGATTGTAAAATACCAACCACTGCCAACACAGAGAATTTACTTGCCCACCAGCTGATGCCATTTTTAGGGCGACCTTTAGGTGTATAACTATCGAACATTAGATTTAAGGTAATTGCACCGATGAATAAAGCAACAGACATCATATATGGCGCCATCCCTGTACCATTATTTGGAATTGGTGCGGTTTCAGTTTGATTAGTGTCGACTGGTTCTGCCATCATGTCATACGTATTGTCAGTTGCATCAACTTCGTTCAGCGTTTGACTACCATTCGCTAACTGTGTACTTAATTCAGATGTACCATCAGCGATTGTGCCTAGGCCGTCACCTAATGTTTGTGAACCATTCGCCAATTGATCTGCCCCATCTGCAATTTGCCCTGCACCATCTGCAAGTTGGCTAGTACCATCAGTTAATTGACCACTATTAGCAACTAGTTGGCCAGTACCATCAGCCAAGGCTTGTGTACCTGCTTGCAATTGAATGGCGCCATCAGCCAAAGTGCCTGTTTGGCTATTCAATGTATTTAGACCTTCACTCAATTGATTAGAACCATCTGTTAGTGATAAACCACCCGCATTCAATTCTTGGGTACCGTCATTCAGTTGACTCATACCTGAAGCTAATGCAGTAGCACCACTTTGTGCTTGATCTATTCCAGCATCCAGTGTCTGTGCGCCCGCTAATAAGGTATCGCTACTAGATGCCACTTGGTTAACGCCATCAATTAAGGTATTGGTACCATCATATAAAGCATCATACCCTTCAGTTAATTGATGAACACTTGCTTGTAAATTGGCAATCTGGCTACCAATTGCCGTGACATCAACGTCTTGCAAACTAGATAGAGACGATAAATCAGTAGAAATCGTTTGAACTGAGCCCGCTTGAGTAGTGGCCACTGTCGTAAATTGGTTTGCAACAGCCGTACTAACTGCAGCCTCTTGTTCAGGCGTTAATGCAGCCCCGCTTGCTTCAATTGCTGTTAAAACAGCTTCTGTATTACTAGTTGGGTCGCTAACTGCTACAATACTGGTCAATTGTGTTTGCACATCTGCCATTGCAGTCGATAATCTCTCTAATTGGCCAGTAACATCTGATAAGTCTCCAGCTAAACTTGAATTCTGTAAACTACTATCTAAATTATCTAAACCTGATTTCATTTGATCTAATCCGGTTTGTAAAGCTGTTATTTTCGCAGCCTGTTCTTCGCTTGTTAGACTCGCATTTAATTGTGATAAGCCATCTGTTAAAGCCTGACTCCCTTCAGCTAATTGCACCATGCCATCATTCAAACTATTAGCGCCATCTGCTAATGTCACTGTATTATCAGACAAAGTAGTTAACCCAGCACTTAGAGTAGCACTACCATCAGCTAAATCGCCTGCACCGCTAGTCAATTGACTTACGCCCGATGTCAAGGCAGGCATACTATCTGTTAATTGACTGGTACCTTCGTTTAAAGCCGTAGCACCTTCGTTTACTTGACTGACACCATCGATATATGTGTTTAAACCAACATCTAAGCTATCTGCCCCATCAGCAAAAATTAGACTTGATGATGCTAAAGTGTTTAAATTTTCTGTTATTGTAGCATTTCCATCTGCAGCTTCTTCTACACCGTCTTTAATTTGACTACCACCATCCGCAGCATCTTGCATTTTATCTGCCACAGTTTGTAATTGTGCAAAAATTGTTTCCGCGTATATTTTAGTCACTTCGCTAGATACCGAATCCTTAATCGTATTAGCTGCAGAAGAGGTTAGCTTGGAGGCAATATAAGAATGTCCCGCGCTGGTTTCGTAATTTAAGGTCATTTGTTTGGGTTCATCTTCAAGTAAACTCGTGGCGTTTTCTGAGAAATTTTCGGGAATGGTGATGACCATATAGTAATCACCATCTTTTAATCCAGCCTCAGCATCTGATTTTGACACAAATTCAAAATCCATTTCATCTGAATTTTCCAACTCACCCACTAAATTATCCCCTATTGCTAAGTTTCCATCATTATATTGAACTGCCTTGTCTTCATTCACAACGGCTACTGGTAAATTCGCAAGTTTTCCATATGGATCCCACATAGAACTCAAAAAAATTACTGTGTATAACGAAGGAATAAAAGCTATCCCTAGTAAAATAATGATCATTTTTTTCTTTGTAAATATTGATTGCCATTCTTGCTTAATCAAAGTAGCACACGTCCATTCTTATTCTTTTTCGTTAGAAGTAACAATTGATTCCCAATCTATAACATTCACTTCATTAGTGCCTGCCAATAATAATGATTCAAGTGTATATTTTTGTAATCGTTGTTTAAATAATTGCTCAGCATCAGAAAATACATCTAATACTTCGCGTTTTTTATTCTTAATTTTATCAGCATGTAAAAATACTTTTTCTGCTAGATTTGTTGGTCGAACAAAACTTTCTTTGCCCTCAATCGCTTCATAAATATGTAACATCGTCATATCTTTAGGTGATTTCTTTAATACAAAACCGCCATCCTTACCAGCTATAGAATGCACCAAACCTGAAACCACCAAAGAACGCATGATTTTTTTCAGGTATGAATCAGACACCTCAAGACGCCGACTGAAAATTGTGCTTTTTATGGGACGGTGATCGGCCTGGGTTGCCAGCATAATCATTATACAAAGGGCTTGTTCAACCCCACTTTTCATCTTCATTGAATACCCTCCATTCGTGGATGAAATTTATCTATGGATACATTCTATCTCTTGATGATTTCATTTACAATTATTTTCCACTCTTCTCATCAATTATTTATTTAGTTTTTTCCATGAAAAAAGCACCCAAAATCAATTGGATGCTTTTTCTCTTTTATTGACATTTACTTAAAGCGACAGATTATAAATCTTCGTCTTCGATAAAAGTCGCTAATACTTCTTCTACCATATCCCATTCTTCTTCAGTTTCAATAGGATTTAATTGACCTTCAAATCCGTCTTCACTTTCAACGTAAGAGAAAGCTTGTAATTCTACGCCCTCTTCGTCAGATACGCCTGCTGGGTAGACGATAACATATGATTTACCGAAATCTTCTGAATCGAATGTAAATAGAATTTCGAATAATTGCTCGTTACCTTCCTCGTCAACAATTGTAATGTGCTCGTGACCCTCGTGGTCATGTTCATGATGTTCAGTCATTTGAAAATCTCCTTTTTCTCTCCTGTGTTGAGCCTATAACGGACTCAATCAATATCTCTCAATAACCATCATATCGGGCTTGAAAAGTCAGAATTATCCGTCGCTTCCCAAGATGCTCCAATTACTTAACAGTAACTGCTCGTCCTTTGGTCCAGCGCGTCAATTCTAAACGAATTTCCGCACACCTACTATGATGGGTGGGCATCTAAATAATTTTGCAGAATCAATACGGCGGCCAATTTATCGATCACTTTCTTACGCTTCTTACGACTGACATCGTTGGCAATTAACATCCGTTCTGCTTGAACAGTTGTTAACCGCTCATCCTGATAAAAGACTGGTAAATCAAACCTGTCTATCACAAGTTGTCCGTATTTTTGTGATGCTTCAGCGCGTGGACCGATAGAATTGTTCATATTCTTGGGTAAACCAAGAACTAACGCTTCTACCTTATACTCAGCAATTAATTCACCAAGTCGGTCCAAACCGAAATCTTCTAATTCTTCATCGATTGGAATGATTTCTACCCCTTGGGCCGTCCAACCGAATGGATCAGAAACAGCCACGCCGACTGTTTTAGACCCCACATCTAATCCCAAATATCGCATTACTCGCGACCAGATTGTTTCATGTAATTCACGATTAATTCTTCAAGAATTTCATCGCGGTCATGATAACGGATAATATTACGCGCTTCGTTATGACGTGGAATATAAGCTGGATCACCAGATAATAAATAACCAACGATTTGATTTACTGGGTTGTAACCTTTTTCTATAAGAGAATCATATACGATTTCTAATGTCTCTTTGACATCCTTTTCGTTGTTTTCTCCGAAATTGAATAGGACTGTTTCATCTTTATTACTCATCAGAACACCTCCAAATATTATCTATAGTTTACCTAATTATCCGTATTTTAACAAGAAATCGTCATTATTTGCCAATAATTTCTTTCGCAAACGCAAGTGCTTCTTCAATTCCAGCTGGATTTTTACCACCGGCTTGGGCCATATCTGGACGACCACCACCGCCACCACCAATTTTTGGTGCGACTTGTTTGATTAGGTCGCCTGCTTTAACACCCGCTTTAACAGCATCTTGACCAACAGCGATTAATAAATTCGCTTTATCATCCACTGAAGTTGCTAGCACAAGGATATCAGAAGAGTCTTTTTGTTTCCACTCGTCCGCAATCTTACGTAAATCATCCATCGAACGATTTGGTACGTGTTCAGCGATTACAGTATAAGCACCAGCAGTTTCTACATGATCAAAGATTTGACCTGCTGCTTGCGCATTCATTTTATCACGTAAAGCACTTAATTGCTGTAAAGTTTCCTTATGTTCTTCTCTAAATTGTTGTAAACGTGAAACAATATTTAAGAATTTACCAGCTTTAAGATTTGCAGCGATTTGTTTCAAGATATTTTCTTGAATCTTGTATTCTTGGATAGCAGCTAATGAAGTTACAGCTTCAATACGACGAACACCAGCACCGATACCGGATTCTGAAGTGATCTTGAATAGACCGATTTCAGCAGTATTATCAACGTGTGTACCCCCACAAAGTTCAATTGACCAGTGGTTAATATCTACCATACGCACTTCGCTACCATATTTTTCACCAAACAAGGCTTGTGCACCAGCAGCTCTAGCTTCATCAATAGACGTCACTGTTGTCACAACTGGGAAAGCTTCCGCGATTGCTTCATTTACTTTCGCTTCCATTTCAGCCAATTCTTCATCTGTAACTTGCCCAAAGTGCGAGAAGTCGAAACGTAAGTGGTCAGCAGTTACCAATGACCCCGCTTGGTTAGCATGGTCTCCTAAAACATCTTTCAATGCTTGATGTAATAAATGGGTTGCCGTATGGTTTTTCTCGATTGAGTGGTGACGACGGCGGTCAACCGCTAATTGTACAGTTTGGTCCAATACTATAGCTACTTCTAATTTCACTTCATGTAAGTGTTGACCATTTGGTGCACGAACAACATTTACGACATGTCCAATTAATTGGCCATCTTCATCTAGGACGTCACCTGTATCCGCAATTTGACCACCCATTTCAGCGTAAAATGGTGTCTGCTCAGCTACTAAGTATACCTCGTCCCCAGCTTCTGCTGACGACACTAATGCGTCTCCTGACACAATGGTATTCACGCGCGTTTCTACGACTAATTGGTCGTAACCAACATAAGTTGATGTCACGTCAATTTCACTCAACACTTCAGACTGCACAGCCATACCTGTTGAATCCTTACGCGCAGCACGCGCACGTTCTCTTTGTGCTTTCATCGCTTCTTCAAAGCCAGATAAATCAACATCAATACCCACTTCTTCTAAGTATTCTTGCGTTAATTCTAATGGGAAGCCGTAAGTATCATATAATTTAAAGGCTTGCGCACCAGACATCACTTTATTATGTTCCGCTTCAAGCGTTGCAATCACTTCTTGAATAATCGCTTCCCCTTCATTGATGGTTTCGTTAAAACGATCTTCTTCTGTTTTAATTACATCCTGGATAAAATCTTGGTCTGCTTTCACTTCTGGATAGAAGTCAGCCATAATGTCCGCAACAACAGGTACCAATTTCGTTAAGAAGTTATCTTTGATACCTAAACGTCGTGCATGCATGATCGCACGACGGATTAAACGACGTAAGATATAGCCACGGCCTTCATTTGAAGGTAAAGCACGGTCACTAATGGCAAAAGTTACTGCACGAACGTGGTCAGCAATTACCTTATAAGAAACATCAGTTTCAGGTTTTTCACCGTATTTTACAGTTGTCCCTAACGTTTCGATTTCTTTAATAATCGGTAAGAATAGGTCTGTTTCAAAGTTGGTTGGCGCATCTTGGATGACAGAAGTCATACGCTCTAGCCCCATACCCGTATCAATATTCTTATGTTTTAAAGGCACATATTCGCCGTTTGGCATATGGTTAAACTGAGAAAAAACGATATTCCAGATTTCCAAGTAACGCTCATTTTCCCCGCCTGGGTACATTTCTGGGTCAGAATCTTCTAAATCTTGGTATTTAACCCCGCGGTCATAGAAAATTTCTGTGTCCGGACCACATGGACCAGCACCTAAATCCCAGAAGTTATCTTCCACTGGCACATAATGGTCATCAGATAAACCAGTCGCCTTACGCCATAATTCAACTGTTTCAGTATCCTCTGGGTAGTAAGTCATATATAGTTTCTCAGGATCTAATCCCAACCATTTCTCGTCAGTTAAGAATTCCCAAGCCCAAGGAATCACTTCAACTTTGAAGTAGTCCCCGATAGAGAAGTTCCCTAACATTTCAAATAAGGTATGGTGACGCGCTGTCACACCAACATTTTCAATATCGTTGGTACGAATTGATTTTTGTGAGTTGGTGATACGCGGGTTTTCAGGTACAACAGAGCCATCAAAGTATTTCTTCAAGGTTGCTACCCCTGAGTTAATCCATAATAATGACGGATCTTGAACTGGCACTAATGAAGCACTTGGCTCCACACTATGGCCTTTAGATTGCCAAAAATCTAGCCACATTTGGCGAATTTCTGCTGATGTTAGTTGTTTCATAGTTGTCCTCCTCAAAATAAAAAAACATAGCTTTGCAAATTGAGGACGACTTTGCGCGGTACCACCTCATTTGCAATGCTATGTTCACATTACCTCTCTAATTGCTGGATAACGCTAGCGCGTAGCCTTTCGACTAAATGTTTAGAAAGAGAGCATTTTATGGTTGGATGCTTGCACCTAATCATCCTCGCTAAGGTTCATAAAATATGGTTCTTTCCACTTGTAGACTTTTCAGTCTTTTCACATTCCAGATTATACTGACATAATGCCTAATTTGTCAAGTTACCAAGCCGGTAAATCAATTAAAAATCTTCCGGCTTAATCCCTTCCATTCCAATCATAGGGTCAATGGCATTCATCAAAACCAATTCGGCAGTGAGTTTGAAATCTACCACTGCTGAACCAGCTTCATCACTCGCTTCTGTATCGCTATCGATAGTGGTTGACACATTTTCTGCTTGTTTTTCTTTACCGTCTTTATTGGCCTCGAGTTGAATGCTAGTTACCGTCGAATTTTCACTCTTAGATTCTTTGCTGTCAGCATCATTTTCCTCTTTGTCCTCTATTTCTGCTGCAACCGCCGTTGCCATCCGTTCATCAATATCCACAGCTTCCATTAAAAAGTCTTTCAGCTGGGTTTGCCGGCTAGCATCCACATTTTGAATGGCCGTTTGAAAGGCCTGGGGTTCACCGCACAAAATCAAGGACTGCTTGGCCCGCGTAATCCCCGTATATAATAAATTTCGCTTCAGCATCCGGTGGTGTTGCGGCACTAAAGGTACAATGACAATCGGAAATTCTGACCCCTGCGACTTATGGATGGACGTACAGTAAGCCAGCGTAATTTCATTAAAGTCATTCCGTTCATAAGTCACCTCAACCTCATCAAATTGCACCACAATCTGGTCTACCTTGTTAGTCGTCTCCTTGGCAAAAAAGATAGCCACTATCTCACCTAAGTCTCCATTGAAAACGTTCTTCTCGGCTTGGTTTTTCAGCTGCAAGACCTTATCCCCAACCCTAAAGGTTTGTTCAAAATAGACTAACTCCCGTCTTTTACCGTCATCGTTGGGGTTTAAAACAGCCTGCAAACGCTCATTGATATGATTGATCCCGGCCTGTCCTTTATAAAGTGGTGCTAGGACTTGAACGTCTCGTTTTTGGTAGCCCTTGTCAACAGCCCGCTTAGCCACAATAGCTACTAAGTCTGCAATTTGATTCGCCTGCACCTTGAAGAATGACCGATCTCGTTGGTTCATCATCAGGTCTTTTGGGACAATCCCCTGTTTAATCTGATGAGCCAATTGAACAATGGTCGACTGGTTTTTCTGACGGTAGATTTCATCTAATTCGCGTGTTTTAACCGTTTGTGATGACAACAAATCAGCTAATACTTGACCAGGACCCACTGAAGCTAACTGGTCTTTATCCCCCACAAAAATGACTTGCATAAATGAAGGTACACTTGAAAGTAATTTATAGGCAAGCCATGTATCCACCATGGACATTTCGTCAATAATCAATAAGTCAGTTTCTAGCTGCATGCCTGACTCTTCGCCGTCTTCGCTGTCATCCTCTTCACCTGTTAAACCAAGTAAACGGTGAATAGTTGATGCTGGCAGATGGATCATTTCAGTCATTCGTTTAGCGGCTCGTCCTGTTGGGGCGGCTAAAGAAATTGGAAAGGCACCTGGGTCATATTCTTCTACATTTAAAGAAATATTATTTAAACGAGCATACAATTGGACGATGCCGTTTAATACCGTTGTCTTACCTGTCCCTGGTCCCCCAGTTAAGATAAACATTTTGGAAGTTAACGCCTCTTTAATGGCTTTCTTTTGAGCCTGTCCGTAGGAAATACCTAAGTCTTGTTCTAGTTTTTGGATTTCTTCGTCTAAATCAACACCCGGATATTGGGGTTGATACTGAGGTTGCTGCATTTGCCCCATCATCTTGGCAATACCCACTTCAGCAAAGTATAAAGTTGGCAAGGCAACTCGCCCTTCTTCAGATAAGATCAGCTTACCTGTTTCGTTCATATCTGAAATGGTATCTTGAATGCGTTTGGCTTCAATAAATTGTGACTGCCCGTGCATCAAGACTTCTTGGGTTTTCTCAATCAGTGGCTCCTCCATCACAAAAGTATTCCCTGATTCAAAAGTGGCTAAGTTTAGGACAAACATGACACTCCCAGCAACCCGGACTGGTGAATCCAAGGGGAAGCCAATATTTAAAGCGATTTGGTCTGCTTTTTGAAAACCAAAACCGCGGATATCGTCGATCAAAATATAAGGATTTTCTTCAATAATTTCGACCGCTTCGTTGTGGTAGAGGCCATAAATTTGCCCAGCCAACCGCGATGAAAAGCCCATCTCAGCTAGCTTAACGAAAACTTGTTCATTCCCTCTTTGTTCAACCATCCGCTCATGTAGCATAGTTCTAGTCTTTTTAGACAAACCTTTAACCACTTTTAAGGCTTCTGCATCATTTAAAATAGTATCAATGGTTTGATCGCCAAAAGCATCAACAATACGACTAGCTATCGTATCCCCAATTCCTGGAAATTGTTCGGATGATAGAAAGCGTATTAACCCTTCTTTAGAGGTGATTTTCTGCGCTTCATAAGAAGTTACTTGGAATTGAACACCATATTTAGCGTGGTCCACCAATTTACCTTTAAAATGATAGGTCGTCCCGTCCTGGATAGTTGGGAAGTTTCCCGTCATCACGATTTCTTTTTCTGAATACATGGTATTGGTTTCGTCTATTTCAACTGACATTACCCGATAAAAGTTGCTTTCATTAAAAAAGAAGGTCGCCTTTACCTCACCTATGACATAATCTTCACTTGTTGGTTGATTCTGATTTTGTCGCATGTTGGCTGCTCCTTCCTCGTCTTAGTAATCTTACATATTATAGCATATTCAAGTAGTTCAGAATGGATAGATTTATAGGTATCTAAGTCATTTCGCCTATAGAAATATAATAAAAAAAAAAGACGTGACCATGACATCACGCCTCTTCTATGTTAGTTTGAATTGTTTGAATAGTTGATTGAAGTGTTTAAACGTATTGCAATTCTGCTACTTCCGAATTTTTGAAAGCAGCATCAATTGTACCGCCACCTAGACATTCTGGACCGTCGTAGAATACAACTGCTTGTCCAGGGGTGATTGCACGTACTGGTTCTGCAAAAGTGATTTTCGCAGTCCCATCTTCATTGATATCAACATGGACTTGTGTATCTTTTTGACGGTAACGGAATTTCGCTGTGCAATCAAAAGAAGTTGCAGTAAATTCGTCATCGACAAATGATAGGTCACTCGCCATTAAGTAGTCTGCATATAATTTATCGTTGTGGAAGCCTTGGCCAACATATAAAACGTTTTTAGCTTGGTCTTTCCCTACAACGAACCATGGTTGATCAGATTCGCCACCGCCACCGATGCCTAATCCTTTTCGTTGGCCGATTGTATAGTACATCAAGCCCATGTGGTCACCCATTACAGTCCCATCTTCAGCAATCATTTTACCAGGTTGTGCTGGTAAAAAGTTACCTAGGAATTCTTTAAAGTTCTTTTCACCAATAAAGCAAATACCAGTTGAGTCTTTTTTCTTAGCAGTTGCTAAGCCTGCTTCTTCAGCAATTCGACGTACTTCTGGTTTTTCTAAATGGCCTAATGGGAACATGACACGTTGTAATTGATCTTGTGATAATTGGTTAAGGAAGTATGTTTGATCCTTGTTATTATCTAAACCACGTAACATGTGCACTTTGCCATTAGAGTCGCGTTCAACTTGCGCGTAGTGGCCAGTTGCAACATAGTCAGCCCCAAGTTCTAATGCATAGTCTAGGAAAGCTTTAAATTTAATTTCCTTATTACACATTACGTCCGGGTTGGGCGTCCGGTCACGTTTGTATTCATCTAAGAAATAAGTGAATACCTTGTCCCAATATTCCTTTTCAAAGTTAATCGAGTAATAAGGAATACCGATTTGCGCGGCTACTGCGGCAACGTCTTTGTAATCTTCCGTTGCTGTACAGAAACCATTTTCGTCTGTGTCATCCCAGTTCTTCATGAAGATACCGATGACATCATACCCTTGTTGTTTCAGTAATAAGGCTGTTACGCTGGAATCAACGCCACCACTCATACCAACTACCACGCGGGTATTTTTATTCGGATTATTTTCTACCACAACATCACCATCTTTCTGCCATAATTTTACGATTGAAGGTCGTATATTAGGTTGTTAGTAGAGATTATAAAATCACAAGTACAAATTATACAGGCTGTAGCAAAAAAAGCAAGCAATACGCTTACTTTTTTCGAGTATATTTATCAACTATAGTCTATACAATTTCTTCAAGGATACCCATAGTGACCATATCCGCTTGTAACCGTTCAACCGCTTCTTGCAGTGGTGCCATCGAATCGTTTTTATAAACATTCACCACTTGCATACCGTTCAAATTAGTCACAGTCATAGAAAAACCATCAAGGCTGCTATTCACTTTCATTTTGAATAAAACTTCGCGGCTATCATTAAATGATGCGGTTACTACGCGTTCGAATTCAAAGTTCCCTTGTTTACCCTCTTGGAATCCGTAGTCTCTAAGGGTATATTTCTTCACTGTATCGGCTAGTTTAAATTTCTTACTAGCCCCTTTCAACTGGACACTTGCTGTCATTGCCATAATCTGTTCCCCTCCACTAAAAATAACTATTTAATTGAAGCAAAAATATCTAAAATTTGATCAATATCTGAAAATTCAGTTGGTTCCCCAAAAGAAAGTCGTAAACTTTCTGCGATTCGCGGCGAATCCGCCCCGTACATAGACACAAGCACGCGTGATGGTTCAAGTGATCCTGCTGTACATGCTGAACCTGCTGATAAGTAAGCATCTCTTAAATCTAGCTTGATTAAAACTTGATCAGATGGGTGACCTGGCCAATAGATATTTAAGACATGGGCCAATTCTGCTTCAGTCGGACCATTGATTTGGAAGTCTAAGCCACGTTCTAGAGCGCCCTCCAAGAAATGTTGACGCAAGGCCTTTAAGTGGTCTTGGTGCTTTTCCATATTGTCATATTGCTTTTCGATTGCTTTAGACATGCCCAAAATTAAAGGTAAGGCTTCTGTCCCTGCCCGATGTTTGTTTTCTTGGTTACCGCCGCGTACATAAGGGGCAAAATCCGCCTTAGCATTCCGGTAATACATAAAGCCTATTCCTTTTGGCCCGTATATTTTATGGGCAGACATAGACAAGGCATCGATGTGCATTTTTTCCACGTCTAGAGGAATATTCAAATATGTTTGGACAGTATCTGTATGGAAGAAAATATCCTTTTCATGTAATAAATCGCCAATAGCTTGAATGTTTTGCAAGGACCCAACTTCGTTATTGCCGGCCATAATGGATACCATAATCGTCTCTTTTCGGATGCTTGTTTTCAATTCTTCAAAGTCAATATGACCTTCTTCGTCGAATTCTAGATAAGTCACTTCAAAACCTTGTCTTTCAAGGTGACGCATAGTTTGGTAGACAGAAGAGTGTTCTGCAGCGGTCGTAATTAAGTGTTTACCCTTATCCGCTAAACGAGCTACAGTTTGGTTAATAGCTGAATCATTCGACTCGGTTCCACCAGAAGTGATGATAATATCATCTGCATCAGCGTTTAGAGTCTCGGCAATTTGTCTGCGGACGCCTTCTACCTTCTGCTTAGATTCACGCCCAATCTTGTACAAACTTGAAGCATTTCCGTAATCATCATGCATGGCTTGCGTAATGACTTCAATGACTTCTGGGTCAACTGGTGTTGTTGCGGCGTAATCTAAATAAATGCCTTTCATTATTTTCCTCCCGTAAATTTTGTTTTCTCTGGGAATAGGAAGCTTAACAGGTCTTTAGTGATCCGTTTGCCCTCTCCCACTGCTGGGTATATGTGCATCATCATCATTGGGTTAAAATTGGCTTCAATTAATGCATAGTTATCTGCACTTGCTGGTTGGTGAATGTCTTCAATCATTAGGTCTAATCCGGTAATATTCACCCCTAAAACAGCCGCCATCTTCACAGCAATTTCCTTATAAGAATCATGCATATCGGCTAAGACTTCAATAGAATCTCCACCTGTTGAAATGTTTGAATTCTCTCGTAAAATTACTTGTTGCCCTTCAGGCACCACATCCGTTGGTGTCAAGCCTTGTTGTTTCAAGGTATTCACTTCGATGTCCCCTAATTGGATGATTTCTAGTGGCGAACGATGGTCTCTTCCTCGTTTAGGGTCTTTATTCTTGTCAGCGACTAAATCTTCAACGGTTGACAGACCGTCTCCAATCACATTAGCCCCGACACGGTTGACAATAGACAGAACTTCCCCTTCTTGCACGTAAAATCGGTATTCAGTTCCAAAGGCAAAGTCTTCAATTAAAACAGTATGGTCTTCTTTAAAGGCGATATCTAAAGCTTCCTTAAATTCGTCAGCCGTCGCGCCTTTCTTAAAGATTGAAATCCCAATTCCCATATTGGTTGATTTTGGTTTAATCACAAAAGCTTTGTCTTGGTATAAGGCGACTACTTTCATCGCTTCACCAAATTGATTAAATTCTAGACTTTTTGGCACATGAATGCCGTGCTCAGCTAATAAGGCCTTAGTGACTACCTTATTTTCCATAACATAGTGGCCAATATAAGGGTCTTTGCTAGTAATGTTAGCATTCTTCACGATTTCCTTGTGGGTCTTATATTTTAGACGGAGCATCTGGTCATCCCGGTCCAAAATATCCATTTGGTAGCCTTCTTGGATGGCATCAAACATTAGAATCTGGGTTGATAATTCCATATCTTCAAAGCCACCTAAAGCATAAGGTTTAGCCCAGGCTGACTCGTAGACCTCTTCCGCGAATTGGCGACCTGCTTTTAGGAATCCATCAACATCTTTCATAGTCGTCATCATTTGGCCAGCTGGCGTTAATGCTGGGTCTTTCATCCGGTCTACCATCAATTGTGTCGTTTCAATAACCGATTGATCAGCTTCAATCGCCTCTAACATGTCTTGCATGTCTTGCAAAATAGCTAACCCTTCGTCCATAGCTTGCGTTTTTTGGAAAGTTTCCTCTTCAGCAACCTTAGTCTTCAAGTCAATCCCGTAATGGACATCCGCCATATTGGCATCTTTACTGGACCAGACTAAGTACAAGATGAAGTATTTCATGAATTCAATATCTGACGCTTTAATCCCGTAAGCGGCATCCGGTTGAATATCTAACAGTCTAAATTCTAGGTACTTAATCCCTTTATTCAGTAAAGACCGGGCTTTGTTGGCACCACGTAACCGAACATTTGAATAAAATTCTTTCTCAGCGATTAATCGGCCTTCAGTCACGTTGGCCTCTAATTGCGTCACATAGTCCTCTAAATTGTCATAAGTAAAAGTCACATCATCCTTATTGATATATCCTAGACGTGAGTTTCGAATTGACCGCACTGGGTGGTCAAACTTATCTGATGGCACGCGGAAAAAGCTGTCATCCGCAATTGGCGCCGCGCCAAATAAATAAACTAAAATCCACTGGTAACGTAAGAAATTACGAGATAAACGTAGGTAAAAATCAGATTGGAAATCTTTTAGCGATTGACTATTGCCGTCTACTTTTTTCGCTTCTTCATGGACTAGTTGAATGAAAGCAGGTGAAATCTGCATATTATAGTGAATACCAGAAATCATCTGCAATTTTTTACCGTATACTTCTACTAAATAGTCCCGGTAGTCAACAGCAGCTGGGTCTTCTAAATCTGCCACTTCAATCAAGTCATCCGCCGGCAAGGCAGGTGGCATTGAGTATGGCCAGATCCGTTCATTTTCCGTTAATGACTCAATCGCCACTTCATGTATCGCTTGCAACCATTCCATGACATGGTCCGCAGAATAAACTGGCGGAGTCACCAATTCTAATTGAGATTCCGCAAAATCCCGTTGAATATAAAATGACGACGTTGACCCATCCACTTTTTTAGGGTGCGGGGTTAAGGCCAACTGCCCCTCAGGTGTAATCCGGTGCCCCTCTCGTTCAATCCCTACCGATGCCTCTTTGAAGGCGTGGCGAATCTCTGCTTGTTGAATGAATGACTGTAACCAATTCATATGTAATCTAACTCCTCATCTACTCTTCTACCATCCGTATAGCAATGGTTGTTCGACTTATTTTATCATTAATGTGCTTGTCAGACCATTTTTCTGTCTTACTTTTTTATTGGAAAACGAACGTATATTCGCTAACCTAAATCACCTATGTTATAATTAAGGGGAGTATAGTCAAGAGAGGAGCCAGGTAAATGTCACAAAATAATCCCTTAGCCTTTCGCATGCGACCGCGGTCAATCGAAGAAGTTGTCGGCCAACAACATCTGGTTGGAGAAGGCAAAATCATTTTCCGAATGGTAAAAGCCATGCAATTATCATCCATGCTCCTATATGGACCGCCGGGCATTGGGAAAACGTCTATTGCCTCAGCCATCGCTGGGTCAACGAAATATGCCTTTAGAAAATTAAATGCCGCTACAGACAGCAAGAAGGACTTACAGGCGGTAGTTGAGGAAGCTAAATTTTCTGGCGGTATCGTCTTATTACTAGACGAGATCCACCGGTTAGATAAAACAAAACAAGACTTTCTACTACCCCATTTGGAATCAGGCTTGATAACTTTAATTGGGGCCACAACTGAAAATCCCTTTATTAACACCAGTCCAGCCATCCGTTCTCGGGCCCAAATTTTTCAATTAGAACCACTGGATGAAGCAGATATTAAAACTGGTTTAGAACGGGCCTTAACCGATAGTGACCGCGGATTAGGCAGTTTTCCAGTTGACATTGATGACAATGCTATCGATCACTTTGCCCATGCAGCCTTTGGGGACTTGCGGTCGGCCTTAAATGCCCTAGAACTAAGCGTTAAATCAACAGATGAAAATGCGGATGGCCGTATCCATATTACTTTGGATATCGCGGAAGAAAGCATGCAGATGAAATCATTCTCCCACGACGCAGACGGAGACATGCATTACGATGTCATTTCAGCCTTTCAAAAATCTATTCGTGGAAGCGACGTAGACGCTGCCCTCTTATACGCAGCACGCTTAATTGAAGCCGGTGAATTAACCATTTTATGTCGGCGATTATTAGTCATTGCTTACGAAGACGTTGGTTTGGCCAACCCGCAAGCAACTGAACGAACGGTTGCCGCAGTTCAAGCGGCCAACCAATTAGGCCTACCAGAAGCTCGGATTCCTTTAGCCAATGCCATTATCGATTTAGCCCTATCGCCTAAATCTAATTCGGCCATTGAAGGAATTGACGCCGCCCTTGCTGATGTACGGGCCGGTAAGTCTGGTATCATTCCAAAACACTTAAAAGATGCGCATTATAAAGGCGCTGAAAAATTAGGTCACGGCAACGAATATAAGTTTCCACACGCTTACCCTAACCACTGGGTAGCCCAACAATATCTACCAGATACCCTAGTTGGTAGGCGGTATTACGAAGCAGGAGACACCGGGAATTATGAACGGGCTTTAGCTGAAAACCGCCGTAAACGTGAAGGTAAATAATCACTTATAAATATTAAATTTATAGTAATTGTCGGCTTTTTCAGGCCCTAAAACTTGAAATTTCCCTCAAAAGATTGTATGATATTTATAAGAAGAATTCCTCTGTAGTGTTCGCGATTTCTTTACATGTGTTGACCGAACAATTAGCTATCTAGGGAACTGCCAAGGTTTATGGATATAACGCCTCATCACGAGGACTGTTGAAGTAGATATGTGGTTCCCACCTGTATATCAATGCGGGTTCAATACAGATAGATCTCATCACGGCACATAACGGAGCTCTTTTATAAAATTAACTTTTTAGAGGATGCGTTTATCGCATCCTTTTTTGTTGTGGAAAAAATCCTCGGAACTAATATTGGAGCATTAGCACCGAGGATTTTACTCTCTAAATTTCAAATTTATTATGTATGTCGTTCCAGTCATTAGTAAATTGAGTCACAGCATGATTAATATTAGCATCAGCTAAAAATGCATCAGCAACATCCGTGCCAACTGTGACGAATTCTGCACCTGCTAAATTTGCCTTTAGAACTTGATCAACGTTCTTAAAACTGGCTGCCAGAATTTTAGTTTCACTATCAGTTCTTTTGATATTTTCATAAATATTACTAATAGCTTGGTAAGGATCATTATTTAAATTTGACATCCGATTCACATATGGCGCTAAAAAATCAGCATTTATTTCAGTTGCTAGAATTGCCTGAATTTCATTATAAATGGCAGTAGCCGTTATCTTAACCCCTTGTGCTTTCAAAGTCTTAATCGCTGCGAGTCCGTCCTTATTCGCTGGGATTTTAATATATGTATCTTCCCCGATTAATCTTTGAATTGTCTCAGCATCTTTTAAAATCCCTTCATAATCACTGGCAATTGTTTGAACATGCATAGATTTGTCGGTTCCTATGATTTCTCTAATTTGTTTGATATGCTGCGCAAAATCAATTTTTCCTTCTTTTTTTAATATACTAGGATTAGTAGTAACCCCTTCAACAGGAAGGTATTTAACGTACTCTTGTATTTTTTCAATATTTGCCGAATCAATAATTAATCTCATTTGCTTCTCCTTAAAATCATCTGAACTGATCGATAGGAATTTGTTTAAAACTAGTTACGATTTGATCTGCAGCTGACAGGTCCTGATCAGGATAATCAGGATTGTTGAACCCAATCGTGTACATACCAGCAGCTTTTCCAGCTAACACACCATTTTTCGTGTCTTCAATCACTACACAATCTTCTGGTTTACTGTTTAGTAAGTCTGCTGCAAGTAAGAATACATCCGGTGCTGGTTTAGAATTTTCAACTTCTTCTCCACTTACCAGGTATTTAAAATGATCATTTAAATCTAAACTGGACATCACATGGTTGATATCTTTTTTAGGTGAAGAAGAAGCTACAGCCATTTGAAACCCCGCATCTGATAATTTTTTTATAAAATCTTGTGCCCCTAGAATGGCCTTCACACCATCATTTTGAATCATGAGTTTTCTTTTGCGATTCATCAGTTTAATATATTTGTCAATACTCAAAGGTAGTCCAAGTTCATCTTTCATAGTTTGCCACATATATTCGTAAGTGGTTCCCATAAATTGATATTGATAAGATATGTCTTTAACAAATCCTGCTTCTTTAAGAATCTCCGTTTTGGAATTTAAATATGTGTATTCGGAGTCTGTAATAACGCCGTCCATATCAAAAATTATATTCTTCAAGCTATACATCCTTTCAGACAATTACACTATTGAGATTTCTGAACCGTTTTCAACATTCGGAATAGGCTTATCTTCCACATATAATGTTCCTGCCAACTCAGGCGATACCGCTCCATCAAACTTAATCGTAATATGGCCCAATTCTTGTAAATTTTTATTCACAACATTACCAACAGCCGTTATTTGGAACTCATGACCTTCGATTACAACATATTGTCCTACTTGAATTTCTTCGGAAAGATTAGCCTTATCAATTCCATAGCAATAATCTGCTAGGTCCGCTGGCGCATCATCTCCAAATAAAATCATCATTTTCTCTTCTTTAAATATTTCGGCTTCTGGACCAATATTTAAAATTTTAGTTTGATAAATACTCAATTTAATTTTCCTTTCTATTTATATAATCCGAAGCTTGCTAACCAAGCCACTACAACACGGGGAACACCATTAATAAATCTAGAGTATAGTACTGCAGGTACACCTACTTCTACCGTTTCTGAATCTGCTTCAGCTAACCCCAATGCAACTGGAATGAAGTCACAACCATTTTGTGTGTTAATCGCAAATAATGCTGGTAAAGCTAATTGAGGTGGAATATTACCTTTACCGATTTCAACCCCAATTAATGCGCCAATTACTTGAGATACTACGGCTCCAGGTCCTAATAAAGGTGATAAAAACGGAACTGAACAGATGAAACCAATAACAATCAAGCCAAATACATTACCAGCTAAAGGTGCCATAAAGTTCGCGATGATTTTACCTACTCCCGAACCTTGAATTAACCCAATAATTAAAGATACGAATGCCATAAATGGAATCACAGTAGTCAACATGGTTTGCACTGCTTCACGAGCAGATTGGTTAATTGTAGCCATAAAGCTACCAACAGCTAAACCTATTTTCCCAATAATACCACTACCGCCTTGTTGGGTCATTTTTTTACTAGTATCATATGTAGGTTTCTTTTCATCTTTATTATGAGTCGATGCAGTTTCCTCTGATACAAGTGGCTGTCCTTCTTCACTTTCTTGATATAATTCAATTTGGCT
This sequence comes from Carnobacterium sp. 1290_CSPC, assembly GCF_001053265.1. NCBI lineage: Bacteria > Bacillati > Bacillota > Bacilli > Lactobacillales > Carnobacteriaceae > Carnobacterium > Carnobacterium sp. 1290_CSPC. The sequence goes on along the minus strand of NZ_JVVG01000102.1, from coordinate 4,931 downwards.
ATTACTTACTTTTGAAACATAAATATCTTCAGTAATATACTGTGCTAAGGGGCCAGCTTTACCAGTTGGAAGGACATTTATTGTTGGTATACCCTTTTTAGGGTAAATACCACAGCGCAAAGTCCCACCGCAATCAATAATTGCTAAAGCAATTTCGTCATCTGGAATAGAAGTCTTAAATCCATTAACAGCTTCCATACCTGTTAATGCTGCAATTTTATCGACGATAGCAGGTCGTTCTCCACCACCAACTACATAAATGAACTTGTGCTTCTGCTCTGTCGGTGTAATAACAAGTGGTCCACCAAAGCCACCACTGCCTTTTGAAACTTTAATACTTTTGTATGTTGTCATAATGAATTCCTCCCTTTACACTACCGTTTTAGCATCTTTACTCAACTGTATACCTTGAGTTTTACATAGTCGCTCAGTAATAAAGTCAGTTGACCATCCACCAATGAAATTCATGACTAACCCAACTAATAAGTAACGTACTGCTAAGTCCATCTCATTTAATCCTAAATCAATTACCCCTTGTGCGATCCCCAACCATACAAATAGTTCTCCTGGATTTATATGAGGGAATACACCATTGCTAGTATGGCAAAATTGCATCTGTGATGCGATAAAACTTGGTTTATAAAATTCAGGTAGGAATCGTCCCATAGTCATCGACATTGGATTTCCTAACATGAAAGCTGAAACAAATGGTAATACTAAGTAGCGTGTTACTGGATTTTTAGCGGATACTTCAGCTAGTTTTTCCACTCTCTCTTCACCTAAGAAGTTAACAATTGCATTCATCGCTACCATTAACATTAATACCAGCGGTACAATTGAAGTCATCATGCCAATAAAGGTATCTGCTCCTGATTGAAATAGGTTCATGAAACTTTCTGCAAATTTAACTATATAATTCATTCTTATATCCTCCCGTTCAATTTACTAACTAATTTTGATTTGTAAACATTCATCATATCCATCATTCTATCTACTTGACCAGTAGTCTCTGGTTCATGGTATTTACCTGCATCCACTAATACGAATAAATCCCGTGCATTTTCCATTGCAAACTGAGTGAGTTTGTTTTCTTTTTGGACTAAAGGATGATGTTTATCAATAAAATGTAGATTTTGACCGACATACTGGTCTATTTGTTTAAATTTAGATAATACAGTTACTCCCTGCATTAAATAAGCATCAAAAATTTGACCATCATCGTTGATACCAAAGAAAACGATAGTACCTGCTCGAACTTTTCCAGACTTACGTCCTATTGCCACTTTTCCTCTGCTTCTAATATTTTGATATATTTTGTTAAAATTTCGAATTTGTATGTAACCAAATATCGTCTGTAGTACAAACGCACAAAACATTATTAGACCTACAATCAGTATGTTGTCCATAAAATTTAGTCCTCCATTATTATTTGCCGTAAATTGTCTTCGGAATCAACATCAGAAAATTTCTTAATCAAATTCGAATCACTACTGATCCTGAAAATAAAATCGTAAACATCCAAAAGCAAATTATTAATTTCTTCATCTGCATTATTGGGAATTGCTAAAAGAAAGACAAATTTTGGAATATCATTTGTATCCTTATCGTATTTCCCAAAATTTAAAACTATCTTTCTATTTTTGAAATTCAAGGCGTGAGGCATGCCAATTGTAGGATCAAAAATAGTAGATTTCATATTTTCTCTTTCTAAAATATTGTCCTTAAAATTATCATCCACCAAGTTTGCTTCAATCAATTCCTCGGACATTTGATTAATAAGATCTAGATAATTTGAATTGGCAGAGATTTTAGATATAACAAGTTCCAACTTGTTATCAGAAATTAGAGAGTTTTTCTCAATCTTTCTCCACTGTTCTTTAACAAATGAATCATTCACTATAGAATTCATCTGTATAACAGGCACCTTAGTATTTCTTGTTCTTAATGGTATTGTTGTAAATATAGCAAAATATTTATCCAACGTTTCATCGGAAACTTCTTGCTGTGAGTATGCTGTTACATGAACATCATGTCCGATTACTTTTTGCAGCTGGTTTTTAATGATCAAGGCCGTTCCCATCCCCGTATGACAAATCACTGCTATATGTCGCTTATTTGGTACACCGTTTCCACTAAGTTCCATTTCAAAATATAGGGTTAAATAATTAATTTCAGCTTTAGGAACATCTCTACCTACTACATCTGCAATTGTTCTTGATGTTTCTTCAGCAATCGCATATGAGGAAGGATATTTCTCTGCAACTTCTTCAAAAAATAAATCGTTCATATCTAGCTGCATAACTAACCTGTTAGTGAGATGGGTTAAGTGATATCGCATGATATCGAAAAACTGGTCGTTAGATATAGATATTGAAAATACTTGCTCTACATTTTCAATTATTTGATTAAATAAATGTCTAGTCTTGTTCATGTTATAAACTTTTTTAATCCCGCTACCTTGGTTAAACACATTAAGCGGGTAAACAATAAAGTCCATCTCAGTTGCACTCAAAGACATTTCAAAATTTTCTTCAAATAGGTAATGTATGTATTCAAAAAATTCTGTATTTTTTATAAAATTCTCATAATAAGGATTGATAGATTTGAGCAACTGTTTATTTCTAACTCTTAAGATGCTTACTTCTATTACACTCGTTAACAATCTCGTGATATGGGCTGGGATATCATTCTTATGACAATAGGAAGATAACAAATTCTTAAAAGAATCATTTACTAGTTCAGGTGGGAAATATTCCATGACATAGTTAACATAGATTAGGCGTATGTCCAATTCTTCACCAATAATTACTAAGCCATTGTTAGTCTTTCCAATAATTTCTACCTCATAATCAGATATAATTTTTCGTAGCGTAGATATATTATTTGAAACTGTTCCCCTACTAACCATCATTTCTTCCGAGAGTTGATCAATCGTAATTATTTCTTCTTGTCCAATTAACCGTTTTAAAATATACGCCATTCTTTTAGTTGTAGAGTTAAAATCACTTTCTCTTTTTAATTTTCCTGCTAGTATTTTTTCATATTCATTGATATCAAAAACAGCTAAAGTATAAACGCCATCTTCAGTACTGATTGATGCAATTTGATCTAGCTCATTATTTAATAGATAGATATTTTTGGATAAAGTTTGACGGCTAATATCTAATAAATCAGCCAATTCTTTTTGCTTTATACTTTGATAGTTATTCATAATTTGTAAAATTTGGTACCATCTATTAATAATTGCCATTTCAAATCATCCTAACCTCTAGTTTTTCCACCAGCCACATTAATTGTCACACCAGTAATATAACTTGATTTATCTGAAAATAGATATGCTACTAAATCTGCCACTTCTTCTAGTTTTCCACTTCTACCCAGTGGCGTAGTAGATGTACTAGAATAGCCATCTCTTAATTTTTCAACTGTGATGTTTCTAGTATAAGCTAATGATTCTTCATAATCTAACGTTCTTAAACCTGTTTCTTCCATTATACCTGGCGCAATTCCGACAACACGTACACCGTGCTTACCTAATTCTTTTGCCCATGATCTTGTATAACTATAAACAGCTGCCTTAGTTCCTGCATATGGACTTTGTCCTTCCGAACCTTCTAAACCAGATTCTGAACCCATATTAATAATTACACCAGCATTTTTGTTTACAAGTACTCTTCCTACCGCTTGTGCAACCAAAAATACACCTTTCTGATTAATAGCTAACATCTTATCAAACGTTTTTTCATCTAGTTCATATTTACCATGTGGATCTTTTGGGTCTACCAAAAGTCTCGGAATGTTTATACCAGCATTATTCACGACACCATCAATCGTTCCAAAAGTTGCCACCACTTCATTTACAGCATTTTCTACAGCTAAAGCAGAAGTTACATCTGTTTGTACGAATAATAGGTTTTCATGTGTCAGTCCATTATCCGAAATATCAAGATTTGCCACCTTTACATTCAACGCTAGTAACCTTTCTACAATAGTCCGACCAATTCCTGAGGAACCACCCGTAACTACTAACACCTTACCTTCAATATTTAACCAATCAGGCATCTAATTGCCTCCTTATTTATTTGATAGCTTTAGTTTAGCAAGCCCTTACATTTTTATTAATACAGGCTTTTTTCAACCTTAGTTAAATTTGTTGTATTAATCCATTTTTCGATCACGTAGGATACAAGATAAGAGAAGGAACCTTCTACAAAGTCAATCATTATTGCTGTTTTTCCTTTTTCTACCTATATAACTGCAAAATGATACTTAAGCGCTTACTTTATACTTTTTAAGTGGTATAATAAGTACAAAGGAGCGTGAGGAAAATGTATCAAGAATATTCACGTATATTAGCCCCAATTGATGGTTCCAACGAGTCTAGATTAGCGTTTAAAAAGGCTGTAGCTGTTGCTAAGCGTAACAATGCTACCCTAATTGTTGCCCATATTATTGACACCTCTGCCTTCCAAACAACAAATATGTATAATGAGGTCATTCCTGAAGCCGTGACGACACGTGCTAAAGTCATGTTAACTGATTATGAAGAAGAAGCGCGTAAAGCAGGGATTGAACGAGTGGAAACTGTGATTGATTATGGTTCTGCCAAGTACCAAATTTGCCATACTTTAGCGCCTGAAAATAAAGCAGATTTAATTATGATTGGTGCGACTGGTTTAAATGCTGTTGAACGTTTATTTATCGGCTCTGTTTCTGAATATGTGATTCGTAATGCCCCATGTGATGTGTTAGTAGTTCGTACGAATTTAGACAATGAACAAATTGCTGACTAAATGCTCAGCAAAAAATTTACTCAAATAAAATAAACCGCCAACTAGGTGATGTCATGTCTCCTGGTTGGCGGTTATTTGGGCTCTACAATATATAGGACTGATGACTTCAAAAAAAGAGGAATCTCCATTATCATAAAG
>NZ_JVVG01000101.1:0-284 GCF_001053265.1 Carnobacterium sp. 1290_CSPC | reverse complement strand
AGTCGCCACTAGGTGTATATTTAACGGTGACAGATTTTATGCGTTCATTCTCAATATGAAACACACTTGACTTACATTTTATCCAACCTAATTTAGGTAATTTGATATACCGTTGATTGTCATTAAAACGAATGTTGTTGCCACGTATGGTACTTAAATACGACTGTCTGGTGTTCCTCTTTGATTTGAATTTTGGGTATTTTGAATAGCCTTTAAAAAAACGGACAAAAGTTTCGGATAAGCGTTTAACACTACATTGAACAGCTACGCTATCAACTTCACGC
>NZ_JVVG01000100.1:0-231 GCF_001053265.1 Carnobacterium sp. 1290_CSPC | reverse complement strand
ACGCTGTTTTTCGTTAGGATAGATTTTACACTCAATTCCTTGATACATGTTTTCACCCCCTTGCGTTTATAGATATATTATACCATACGTATGACTGTTGTTTATAGCGATAACAATTGCTATAATGTAGTTAAAGAGGTTTTTACATATGATAGTGAAAACAAGGACAAATGTTTATGATTTTAATTTCCATTTGGTTTGGGTAACAAAGTATCGTAAAGAAATATTTAC
>NZ_JVVG01000099.1:0-2710 GCF_001053265.1 Carnobacterium sp. 1290_CSPC | reverse complement strand
GTTGGTAGAGCATCTGATTTGTAATCAGAGGGTCGAGGGTTCAAGTCCTTTAGCCGGCATATATAGAAAAACTCCTTCATCGAAAGATGGAGGAGTTTTTTGTTCTTTACTACGTTTTTTGCGACAATCTTGTTTTCTTAAGGGAAAGCTAAATAAATCTTTAAGTTTATACATATTCATCTGGTGTATAATGGACTTTTATGGGGAAATAAAATAGCAATAAAATGAGGAATGGAAAATGGAGGATGTAAATTAATGTGGAACGATCAATACCAAGGTCTAACGGATGAAGAAGTCCAGGCCAAAGTGGCTGAAGGCCAGGTTAACCAAACTAGTCATTCTACCCAAAAAACGACGGCTGAAATTATTATAGAGAACTTTTTTACCCTATTTAATGCTTTAAACTTCCTATTGGCCTTCTTATTGTTACTGGTTGGCGCTTATTCTAATATGGCCTTTATTGCCATCATTATATTGAATATTATTATTGGGATTGTCCAAGAGCTTAGAGCCCGCGATTTGGTCAGCAAGTTGACCATTTTATCCAATAAACCAGTTAAGGTGATCCGAAATCGTCAGGAAGCCATTGTGCCATCTACTGAATTGGTGGTTGGCGACTTGATTATCCTTGAAAGTGGTGACCAGGTTCCGTCAGACGCCAACGTGGTGGACGGGTCCAGCGAAGTGAATGAGTCCCTTTTAACGGGTGAGTCGGATGCCATTTTAAAACAAGCAGGCGATGAGTTATTATCCGGTTCTTATTTGACCAGTGGGCAATTGCTGGCTGAGTTGATCCATGTTGGGGACGACAATTACGCAGAGCAGTTGGTGGCTGAAACTAAGTCTCAACCATACGCCCGTTCTGAATTAACCGATGCCATTAAGAAGATTGCCAAGTTTACCTCTTACATCATTGTGCCACTAGGGATACTCTTGTTCTTGCAAGCCTTTTTCCTACGAAGTGACACAGTAGATGTGGCGGTTATAAACTCGGTGGCTGCCCTGATTGGCATGCTGCCTAAAGGTCTGGTATTGTTGATTTCACTAGCCCTTTCAACTGCTGTTTTAAAACTAGGCAAAAAGAATGTCCTCGTGCAAAACATGTACGCTGTTGAAGCCTTGGCTCACATGGATATGCTGTGTTTAGACAAGACTGGGACAATCACGCAAGGAAAGATGTCAGTGGAGGGGATTTTTCCACTAAACAGTATCTCCGACAAGGATTTACTAGCCAAATTGGCCAATTATACAACCGCATCAACCGATAGTAATTTAACCATGACGGCTTTGAAAGACCACTTCGACGGCCAAGTCTCTACTTTAGAAGCCTTACAAGTCACGCCCTTTTCATCTGAGCGGAAGTGGGGTGCTATCAGCTTTGAAGGAGCCGGTACAATTTTCGTTGGTGCAGCTGAATACCTTATCGACGAACCGATTGAGCAAGTAATCACCGCGCAAAATGACGGCCTGCGGGTCTTGTTGGTGGGACAATCGACTGACCTACTAGACGACAAGACTGAAATCGCCAATTTAGCAATCAAACCAATTGGCTACATCACCTTGAGTGATCCAATTCGCCCCAATTCTAAATCTACTCTGGAATTTTTCCAAAATGAGGGTGTGGACATCAAAATTATTTCAGGTGACAACCCGCAAACCGTTGCCAGAGTTGCTAAGAACGCAGGACTCGCAGGCGACGCCCAAGCGATTGATATGAGTCAAATTCAAGCTGAAGCGGATGTAAGAGCAGCAGCACACCAATACAATGTTTTCGGCCGGGTCTCACCTCAACAAAAGAAACTTTTGGTAGCTGAATTTCAAGACGAAGACCATATTGTTGGGATGACAGGTGACGGGGTCAATGATATTTTAGCCTTGTCACAAGCTGACTTATCCATCGCTATGGCTGAAGGGGACGGGGCAACCCGTCAAATGGCCGATTTGATTCTGGTCAATTCAGACTTTGGTGACTTACCAGCGGTCATTTCTGAAGGCCGCCGTGTGGTCAACAACATCACTCGGTCATCAAGCGTATTCTTTATCAAAACCCTATATTCTTTAATCGTGACCCTAATTTGTATTGCCTTGAATTTCCCGTTTCCATTTATTCCCTTACAAATTACCATGATTGATGCCTTTATCGAGGGCTATCCTGCCTTCTTCACGTCATTTGAACCTAATAACCAGCAAGTTAAAGAGCGGTTCCTACCCAAATCCCTTGCCTCTGCGCTACCTTCAGCCTTAACGGTGTCTGTAGCCATTTTCGCCTCCTTAGTCATGGTGAAACTGGGCATAATCGACTTTGAAACCGCTCGGACCTTTGACTATGTCATGTTGACCGGCGTCTCTTTATTTGCGGTATGGCAGTCCTGCCTCCCGTTTAACAAGTTGCGTCTCTTTCTCGCATCAACCGCGACCCTTGCCATGCTTGCCGTCGCACTAGTCTTGCCACATTTTTCAGACATTCTGACCATCCAACCCATGACCGCTAGCGAAACCCTAATTAGTGTCGTCTTGTTGGCTCTCGCTTTTGCCTTTTGGAAAATGGTCAACCGCTATCAAGATTGTTTCAAAGCCTTTTTCACACGGATGCATTTTTAAATGAACCGCATCTTTGCGTGTAAATTTCACAACAAATAGACACAGAAAACGGTTCTATAATAAATAGTGTTGGTGAGAATTCATATTGAATCTCATTGACACTATTTTT
>NZ_JVVG01000098.1:0-261 GCF_001053265.1 Carnobacterium sp. 1290_CSPC | reverse complement strand
TACTGGTAATCAAGATATCATCAAACATGGCTTTAAACCAGCTATCATTCGATTACCGAATACAGCTACTAATCCTGTTTTACTTAAATTACAGAAGCAACGCTTTTATTGTAAACACTGTGCACAAACTTTTATCGCTGAGACACCATTAGTTGAAAAATTTTGCTGTATTTCTAAAACCATTAAAAGTCAAATTAGCTTCGAATTGGTTGAAACGCAATCTATGCGGTTAATCGCTAAACGTTATCATGTCTCTTCTCC
>NZ_JVVG01000097.1:0-1893 GCF_001053265.1 Carnobacterium sp. 1290_CSPC | reverse complement strand
CTATCTTTTTCTATTATTCTACCTTATTTGATAGTAGATTTAAGACTTTGCAACAGAACCGAGAAGTCCACTCTTCATAACCAAAAACGGTCGTTTATGAAATAATAAGACTAATACGTACAATGGATTTGTTTCTTTTGCTTTTCAATTTACTCTCGCTTTTTATTTTCACTCAAACCAACATTTTAATGTTGACATTTTACGTTAATAATTTTATTCTAAAAGCACAATATATTCAAACGAATATTTGAATAATAACTTCAATATTTTTACATAAAATAGTATCTATTAATTTTAGGATCGTGCTAAGCGAAATTCCAAGTCATTACATGAAGGAGAAATAATAGAATGTGTAACAAACTAACATAACTAAATATCTATTATTCCGTTTATGGAGCAATTTAAAAAGGAGTTTTTTTATGAATTTAATTTTAACCATTCTCTCTGCTTTAGGGTCTTTTATAGTAACCAATATCGATGACATTTTTGTCTTGATGTTGCTGTTCTCTCAGGCAAGTTCACAAGCTAAAGCAAGTAATGGACGAATGGTGAAGGGAAATCGTATTTATCCTAAAGATATAGTCATTGGTCAATATCTTGGTTTTGCACTTTTAGTTTTAATCAGTCTTTTAGCTACATTTGGAGTAACACTCATTCCTGATCAATGGGTGGGTTTATTAGGACTAATTCCGATCTATTTAGGAGTTAAACTGTTTATAAAGGGTGAAGATGAAGATGAAGGTGCTATTCTTTCTAGTTTAAATAAATTTAATAAGTTCTATTTAAGTGTAGCATTTATCACATTTGCCAATGGTGGAGACAATATTGGAATTTATATTCCATTCTTTTCTACTTTAAATAACAACCAACTGGTCATTACAGTTGTTACTTTCTTTATAATGGTTGCGGTTTGGTGTTTAATCGGCTATCGTCTAGCAAGATTTAGATATGTTTCTGAAACACTTGAGAAATACGGCCGATGGCTTATTCCAATTGTGTTTATAGGATTAGGATTTTATATCATGGCAGAAAATAATATATTTTCTAACCTGTGGTCTGACTTCGTAAATTTAAATTCCTAATTAACCGTAATAGTTCAAAAATTTTATTGTTATATCCCCTTTCCTTTTAAAGTAATGAGTATAAATCTTTATAGAAAATAAACTTTGAGGTGACGACTTTGTATTGGATCATTATTCTCACACTAAGTATTGATCAGTTTGTTAAATATTTAGTTAGAAATTTTATGGACTACGGGCAATCCATTCCCATTATCAATGGTTTTTTCCAATTAACATCTCATCGAAATGCAGGTGCTGCTTGGGGAATTTTTTCAGGACAAAAAATATTCTTAATTAGCATTGCCATTATTGTTATAGTCGTTGGTCTTATTTATTCTCGTAAAGTAACTGATAAGCTAACGCGTATAGCCTTTGGCTTTTTTATAGGAGGTGCAATGGGAAATGTTATAGACCGTTTAATTTTTGGGGAAGTAACAGATATGTTCGAAGTTACATTTATTAATTATCCAATTTTTAATACTGCGGATGTATTTTTAGTTAGTGGAGCTATCTTATTCCTTATTAGTACTTATAAAGAGTCAAAATTAGAGGATAATCAAACTTAAAGATTTTTTTGTTTTTTGCAAATTTCAATCCCACGAATAACCAGCTATGTATGACGATTGTTGATAGGAAATAACAACAAAAAAGAAATAGCATGGTTAATATGAATTACACCCATGCCGGGCACACAAATAAAAGGTTATCCTAAATATCAGGATAACCTTTGACCGTTTAAAGAATACGGCTTTTATCAAGGGACAGAACATCATACCATTAAATACCTGAATAATTTGATTGAACAAGACCATCGTCCAGTAAAGAGACGCAA
>NZ_JVVG01000096.1:0-27643 GCF_001053265.1 Carnobacterium sp. 1290_CSPC | reverse complement strand
TTCGAACCCGCGACCCCCACCTTGGCAAGGTGGTGCTCTACCACTGAGCTATTTCCGCGTGTTTTTTGTGTCATCAACTGACGACTAGATAAGAATATCATCTGATAGCAGAGAAGTCAATAATATTTCTGAAAAAAGTTTAAAAAACTTGAATTTTTTTTTCTATATCCGAAAATACACAAAAAATGTGAACGATAAGAAGATTGTAGTTGCCCTTTTTTCAAGTTATCGCCTTGGAATTGGATTATTCCTCGATCATTTCGTATTTACTTGCTGTTAGATCTACCCTAGTAAACAGGTCTTCCCCTAACCCCTGTCGCACTTCCTCGCAATTGAGGCGGTGTGTATGGCATAAGGCCTTCTTGGAAATAAATTTCCCCACAATCCTTCACCCCTTGAATATCCACAATTTAATTCACTTATGCTAAAAACCGAAATTCTTTATTCTGTTATAGTAAATTCCTTGAGAACGCTACCTTGGATGGTCATTATTCTTTTAAGTTCATCCAAATTGTACTGTATTTGTTTTTAATCCATATTAAACCCCCCCGTTAAATCAGCATTTTATTGAGAATTCACATTTTCTTCAATATTTTATCTGAAATCTTCACGGGAAATTCAAAGGTACACGCTATTATATAAGCATACCCAATATAAAAACTTTTCTTCATAAATCTTTCTCCTCCCAAACGAAAGATTATAAAGTAAACCACCTACCGCCTCCCAACGGTAGGTGGTTTTTTTGTGTATAACAAAAAACCTTTTGATTCATTTTTTGTGTTAAAATTTAGCCAATATAAGTTGATCTGATCAGTTAGCAACCCAATGCGATTCAGCCGCGGCCAAAGACCAGAATGATTTATGGTCTTTTTTCAAAATTGCGTGGCCAATGAATTCCTTAATCTCCTTCCAACAGATCAGCATTTCAACAAAGAAAGTGAATGGATATATGAATACTTTAACTGTTAAAAATCTATCAAAATCTTATGGCAAAATAACGCCCTTTCAAGCAGTCAAAGATGTTTCTTTCAACATTGCCCCGGGTGAAATTGTTTCACTTGTTGGACCAAATGGCGCTGGAAAAACAACCATCGTTTCAATGATCGGCGGTTATATCGAGAAAACTGCCGGGGAAATTTGGGTAAATGGTAAACAAGACCACTATAAGAATGATATTGGCGTTTCTTTTGGAGGCGATTTAGGTTTCTACGGAAATGTTTCGGCCTATGATAATTTAAACTTCTATGCTGACCTTGCAAATGTACCATTTCGACAGCGTAAACATGAGGTCCATAGAGTTTTAGATATCGTTTCGCTGACTGATGTAAAAAATAAACAAGTAAAATTTTTCTCTAAAGGAATGAATCAACGATTACATATCGCAAAATCGCTATTAAACAAACCCTCCTTACTCTTACTAGATGAACCTACTAACGGGTTAGACGTGGAAATTGCTAAAGAAATAAGAGATACAATCAAAAAATTAACTATAGAAGAAAATGTGAGCATCTTATTGACAAGCCACATCATGGGGGAGATAGAAACCCTATCTAATCGCATTATACTTATTGGTGGTGGCAGCCTAAAATTTGAGGGTTCTGTAGCAGATATTATTCACTATTCTGGCTTACCTAAAGGCTCCACCTTAGAAGACGCCTACTTATCTATTGCGCCAAGTTTAAGGAGGTCATAATGTTTCGATTTTTACGTTTATTTTTATTCCATATGAAAGTTTATATTAGAAATCAATATTTTTTATGGCTACCCATCATTTCAACAACGACCATCTTTCTCTTACAATATCTTACAGCACATGGCTATGACCGGTTAGATGATCCTCATTTATGGACACGAAGTGCAATATTTGGCTTATGGGCTTCTGCTACAACAGCAACGGGTTCAATCGGATTCCAGAGACACCAGGGTACCTTGACTTATTTAATCAATACGGGCATTAACGATTTTATGTCACTAACCGCGCTCATTTTACCTGCCTCAACTTTTGGATTGATTTCCTTCCCACTTTCTTATGGTTTAGCACGCATTTTCCATGTTCAGGTGACTGACTTAAATTTTGAATTTGTCCTTTTAGTATTGTTGCTATGGCTGAGTGTAGCAGTAATGGATATGTTGATCGCTGCTTTCTTTGTGTTAACACCTAATGCAATTGTCTACGAAGAGCTTATCCATATACCCCTTCTTTTATGCAGTGGTTTAATTGGACAAGGAAAATTTTTTGATCACCTATCCATGTATACTCAGTGGGGGCTCCCGCTAGTCTATCCTATTCGAAAATTACTCTCCAACAACGACGCCAGTTATAACTCGTGGAGCTATCTGCTGTCCTTAATGATCTGGCTAGCCCTTGCAGTTAGCCTAGGGAGCATTCTTTTACGTTGGGCGAAAAAAGACGGTCAAGGGAGGTTGGTATAAATTGCGTATTCAATTTTCATCATTAATCTACCTTCGTGATATCAAAACTTTTATCACTTACTTCTTTATCACACCCATTATTCAGATGATTTTGTTTGTACTCATTAACCAACAATATTCCAGCACCATTGACTATAACATTGCCTTGAGTTCAGTTTTTATTTCTGCCAACGCGAGCGCAATCAATACAATTAATCAACTATTGGTAACAGATAAAGTATTAGGCATCCATACTGAAATGATTGTTCATAAGCCTTATGCCATAAAATATTGGTTTGACAAAATAGCGACCGTTTATTTTAGCTCGCTACTTTTATTTTTGATCAATATTTGCATTCTAGCGATATTTGGCGTAACGACCAATCAAATGTATAGCGCAATCGCGTTGTTACCTTTTAGCATTCTCTATAGTTTACTGATCGGAGTCATAGCTTTTTATCTGGCAATCAATATGAGTAATATTTATTTTTTCAATAATATCTTTATGAATATCCTGCCTATCATTTCTGGATTAGCGATTCCAATTGCCACCTATCCAGCCATCTTTAAAAATTTCTCTATGCTATTTCCGTATGACCAATTGCTAACTGCTATCCACACCAATCAAGTTGTATTTGTTCCGTTGTTGACACATTTTGTAATTGTCGGGCTAATTAGTGCGCTACTTTATAGATACCGAATTGCCTTTCAGAAAAAGTAATCCGATAGCGCAACGCCTATAACTGTTCATATTAAACCAAAAAAACCGTCCATCGTAAGATAGGCGGTTTTTCAAATCTATTCTTCTATCAACAATTGATATACGGCCCCTATCAGGTTGGCTTCACTACCATATTTACACAAACCAATCTCAACCGATTCAAATGAGTCGTTAAACCATGGTACGTCACGGCGTAGTGCATCATATTTGTCTTGGACCCCTTTTAACACTAGTGGCTGGGCTGAAATACCCCCACCCAAAACGACCCTGTCCAGGTCTAGCGATATCTGTAGGGTATGGACGATATAAACGATATCTTGGCAATATTGGTCAAATAAGGCTGTAACTTCAGGATTAGTCCCCTCTTCTAAGGCTTGGAAAACTTCCTCACCGTCACCAGGCGCTAGCCCTAATAGTTCTCTAGATTTATTCACGAAAATAACCGCAGATCCTCGCCTACCCATTGCATTCTCTGTGGTCATATCGCTAGAAGACGCCTACATATAGGACAATTCGCCCGCTTGGAAATGACTGCCTTGGTGCAGTTGCCCATTTAAGACAATCCCTCCACCAACACCTGTCCCCAATAGTAAAACTAAGCCGTTTTCAACATCTGTTAAGTGTCCTTGCCACAATTCAGCTTGAGCTGTTGCCTTGCCGTCGTTAATAGCCGCCGCTGGTAGGCCAAAATTTTCTTTAATAAAGTGTTTGAAATTTAAGCCATCGATAAAAGGAATTGCACCGCCAACATGGACAACTCCTGTTTCTGAAACCACCCGTCCTGGAGATGAAAAGCCAACACCTTTCAACTGGTCGCCCACTAGTGCCTGTGCTTGATTGACAATATCAATGATGGCTAATTTTAAATCAGGTAAGTTCTGTGGCGTTTTAAGCTTATATTGGTTGGTAATCTGACCCGATTTGTCTACCAATCCTGATTTAATATTTGTCCCGCCGATATCAATGCCTAAATATAGTGCTTGTGCTGTCATTAACCCGCCTCCAAAAAATGTAAGTGCTTACGATATATTGCAACCATTTTACGCTAACATGTAGCAAAAAACCAGAAAATACATTCTGGTTCTGATCACACACCTTTAAATATGCGCTTCTATCAGGTCTGCCAACATTTGCGTTTGCTTGGGTAGTGGTACGTAAGCTTGGGGTGGGATTTTTACAATAGGTTTGGCCATCCGGTGGGCAAATTTGGCTAAGTTGTCAAAATACATCCGTGTCTGTGGGCTGACTAGATATAAATCAAATTGATCCTCTTCAATTGCCTTTTGTCCGGCATAGATGGAGGTTGCGGCGACCTCGATGTCTGTACCCTGTGTTTGAAATAGTGCGGTTGTCTTCTTAGCGACTAGTGACGATGACATCCCACCTGCGCATACAATTAATGCTTTTTTCACTTATATACCCTCCAGTCCTACTTGTGGCAAAATAGGTTTTGCTCTAAAATGAAACCCTTTTCACCATTATCCACTTCCTGTCCCAAAGATACAAGAAAAACCAAGCAGGATTTTTCTCCCACTCGGCCCTTCTTGATTATGCAAATGTGTTCAATATTTAACGAATAATTACTGGTCTAAGTGCCAGATGTCATTATTGTATTCTTCAATCGTACGGTCAGCTGAGAAGTAACCAGCGTTCGCGATATTGATTAATGAACGACGTGTCCAGTCGCGACGGTCTTCGTAATCCAAGTAGACTTTTTCTTTCACGTCAATGAATTCCTCTAGGTCGATCAAGGCCATGAAGTAGTCCTTGCTGGTCATGTCGTTATATAGACGGTGTAGACGTTCAGGAATACCGTAAGCCATCAATTCGTCTGAGATGATGAAATCAACGATTGGTTGAATACGTTCTTGTTTGTAGTAGTCTTGTGGGTCATAACCATCTGTGGCGTATAAGTTAACGATTTCTTCACTTGATTTACCAAATGGATAAACGTTCTCTTCACCTACTTGTTCAGCGATTTCAACGTTGGCACCATCCCAAGTCATGATAGTTAATGCCCCATTTAACATGAATTTCATGTTACCAGTACCAGATGCTTCTTTGGAAGCTAATGAGATTTGCTCAGAGATATTGGCTGCTGGAATTAAGTATTCCGCTTCAGACACGTTGTAGTTGTCTACGAATACTACTTTCAAGTGTGGTGCCACGTCTAAGTCATTTTCAATTAATTCTGATAACGACAAGATTAAATGAATAATATCTTTAGCAATTGTGTATGCTGGTGCTGCTTTACCACCGAAAATAATGGTAATTGGCGTTCCAGGAATGTTCCCTGCTTTAATTTCATGATATTTGTAGATGATGTATAAGGCCAACATTTGTTGGCGCTTGTACTCATGAATACGTTTAATTTGAACATCTACAATTGAATGACGGTCAATATTAATGTCACGTGTACGTTGCAAGTGGTCTGCCAAGGCATTTTTATTTTCTCTCTTAATGTGACGTAATTCATCTAATACCTTATCATCATTTTCGAATGCTAATAAATCTGTTAAGTCAGCATCTTCACGCCATTTTGTCCCAATGTGTTCATCAATAAAGTTTGTTAACGACGGGTTAGATGCCATTAACCAACGACGGAAAGTAATCCCGTTTGTTTTATTTGAGAATTTTTCAGGATAAATCTCATAAAAATGATTTAACTCGTTATTTTTCAATATTTCTGTATGTAAAGCGGCAACCCCGTTGATTGAGAATCCAAAGTGAATCGCAATCGATGCCATATGCACAGTACCCCATTCATCAATGATGTGAACTGCTTCATTATCCGGGAATTGATCTTTGATGATTTCGTCTAGCTGTACAATGATTTCAGCAATTTCTGGTACAACTTCATGAATATCAGATAGTGGCCATTTTTCCAAGGCTTCTGAAAGAATCGTATGGTTAGTGAAAGCAACCACATTGCGTGTGATTTCTACTGCTTCTTCAAAATCAATGCCGTGTTCCGTTGTTAATAAGCGAACGAATTCTGGAATAATAAATGTCGGATGCGTATCGTTAATTTGTACAACAACATATTCTGCTAAGTCATGGATGTTAGACCCACGCTCGATCGCTTCTTGAATGGCTAATTGAGCACCATTTGAGACCATGAAATATTGTTGATAGATACGTAATAAGTTCCCATTACGGTCAGAGTCATCTGGATATAAGAATAAGGTCAAGTTCTCTTCAATTTGAGTCTTGTCAAAATTAATAGAACTTTCTTCGATAATTTCTGGATTTACTGTGTCTAAATCAAATAAGCGTAATTTATTGACGTTTGGTTGGTTGTAACCAGGTACATCGATTTCATATAAAGTAGATTGTAAGGTAAATTTACCAAACGGCACCTTGTAAGAAATGTCCGATTTGTTTAGCCACGTTGGATGGTCTAACCACTCATCGGGTTTATAAGATTGTTTATTATCCTCAAAGTATTGGCGGAATAGCCCGAAGTGGTAGTTTAAGCCTACCCCGTCACCGTTCAACCCTAAAGTGGCGATTGAGTCTAGGAAGCAAGCTGCTAGACGGCCCAAACCACCATTTCCTAGTGACGGCTCTGCTTCAGCTTCTTCAACTTCAGCAAGAGAAGTCCCATTTTCCGCTAATTCAGCGGCTACATCATCGTATAAACCTAAGTTTAATAAGTTATTTGATAGTAATTTACCAATTAAAAATTCGGCAGAGATATAATAAAGTTTACGTTTACCTTCATTTTGTGGCATTGCGGCTGTTTTTTCTTGAACAAGGTCTAATAAAATTTTGTAGATTTCCGCGTGTGACAACTCGCTTAGCGGTTGATTAAATTGCGCTTGAGCACGTTCGTTTAAATTTAACATGATTGTCTCCTTATCTTTAACTGTGTATCAGTAAGTTCAAAATTTTCCAATTATTACATTCAACTAATCATTATCTTCAGGTAAAAAGGCCGCCTCCGCTGCTATGCTATTTATACCATTATTTTGATCATCTTGACTAATGAAAGCTTGATTTACTCTAAAGTATGTTTCAGTGATTGAAAGCAAGCGTTCTTCAAGGTCGACCGTAAAGTCTTCTTGACGGACTCGCCAGTCCCAGTTGCCGCCAATAGTAGATGGGATATTAATACGTCCTTCAGGTCCTAATCGTAATAAATCATTCATCATGTAGATGGCTAATCTTGAAGGCGATGCTGCAATTCCTCTGACAAATGCATCTGAAGGATGCTCGCCCACGCGTCGATTAAGATATTGGTCAGCCTGATCTCTTTCTGCTTGTGTCGCCTGGTTCATATACCAATCATATGCTTGCATAGAATCATGTGTTGATGCATAGGCAACTGAGTTGACAGGGTAGTGGTGTGGTAAGTCTTCTGAATCTTGACCATAAAATCCATTTTGCAAAACTTTCATACCAGGATACCCAGTATGATCGCGCATATCATGCACAGCTTGCGTCATAAACCCTAAATCTTCTGCAATCACTTTGATATCGCCTAATTCTTTCTTGAATTGGTCGAAAATCTTATTACCTGGCCCTTTTTTCCAAGATCCTAAAGCAGCAGTAGGTGATCCAAATGGCACTGCCCAATAACTTTCAAAGCCACGGAAGTGGTCAATGCGTACCACATCGTACAACTTGAAGCTTTCTTTCATCCGCAAGATCCACCAAGCATAATCAGTTTCTGCCATATAATCCCAGTCATAGATAGGATTACCCCAGTACTGGCCAGTAATTGAATAGAAATCAGGTGGTACACCAGCAACCAAGGAAGGATTGTTCTTCTCGTCAGTAAGGAATAATTCCGGTTGTGTCCACATTTCAACTGAATCGCGGGCCACATAAATTGGAATGTCTCCAATGATTTCTATGTGGTTGTCATTGGCATATTCTTTTAAAGCTTTATATTGTTGGTTAAACCAAAATTGGGTGACCAGATGGTAGTCATACCGCTCAATATGAGCCTCGCAGAATTGGTTGACCACCGCTTCATCATAGTTGCGTAAGTTCGTTGGCCATTCATACCAGGGGTTTTGCCCATTTTCTTCTTTAACAGTCATATATTGGGCAAAAGGTATCAACCAAAAGCTATTTTCTTCATAAAATTGAATAAATTCCGGTTTACTGTAAGCATTTCTTGACACAAAGTTAGCTACAGCCTTTTCAAGTATAGGTCTTCTGTTTTTAAAAAGAATATTATAAGCTACCTTCTTCGGGTTATTACCAAAATTAACCCCTTGATAATCCGTTTTATCTAGGTAACCCTGTTTCGCTAACAGATCAAAATCAATAAAATGGGTGTTACCAGCAAATGCTGAGAATGATTGGTAAGGCGAGTCCCCGTATGACGTTGTAGTCAGTGGTAGAATTTGCCAGTACTGTTGCTTGGTTTTGACTAGAAAGTCGACAAATTCATAGGCTGACGCGCCAAATGAGCCGATACCAAATTGATTGGGTAGGGAAGATATGTGTAAAACGACACCACTTGCTCTTTCCATGCTTGAACCTCCTGTTTTCACTATTTCTTTGTTAAGTCACTTACATTTTACATAAAGCGCTTCCACAATGCAACCGATTTCGTAAACTTTTTCAAATAAATTTGAAAGCGTTGTCAATTTACTTTATAATAAAGGTATCAAGCAGAGAGGATAACACTTATGGCAATTACAATTCGAGATGTCGCTAAAAGAGCGGGTGTGGCACCTTCTACCGTTTCACGGGTAATCGCTGACAACCCCTCAATAAGTGATAAAACCAAAAATAAAGTGCGCGCTGTGATGAAGGAAATGAATTATTTTCCCAATATTTATGCGCAAGGGCTTGCAAGTGCCCATTCTAAAACATTCGGTCTTGTTCTACCCCTAGCAACTGATGCCTTTTATCAAAACCCCTTCTTTCCTACCATCTTACGTGGAATTAATTTTGAGATGGCCAAACATGATTATTCTATCCTGCTTTCAGTTGGTTTAGATGATGATCAACGGCAAAAGCACATTGAAAAAATCGTGAATGGCAAGCAAGTTGAGGGCCTGATTTTTCTATATGCCTCAAAAAATGACCCCTTATTGCGGTTCGCCCAGAAAGTCAACTGTCCAGCCGTCGTTATCGGCTCGCCCGACAACACTAAAGTTCATTTCGTGGATAATGACAATGAACTGATTGGTTACCAAGCTACTAAGTCTCTGATTCAACAAGGGTTTAACCGGATTGCCTATGTCGGTGGGGATATGAACCAGTTCTTTATTGCCGACCGTCACAAGGGCTACAAACGGGCTTTGGAAAGTGCGGGTATTATTTATGACCCTAGCTTGATTTATAACGATATCAACTTCTTACCAAGTGATGGTTATGAATTAGCTCAAAATATAATTGATTTTAGTCAAATTGACGGCCTGGTTATTTCCGATGAGTTGGTTGCTGAAGGGATTCGGAATTATCTGGATACCCAGGACATTCAAGATGTCCATCTGATTACTTTTTCAGCCTACCGCCAAGGCAATACCCAGTCGATGAATAAGACTTCTTATGTCAACCTGAATTCCCATATTATCGGTTCAAGGGCCGTGGACATTTTATTTGAAGCCTTAGATCCAGACCAAGCTAGCACACGATTCATTCATGAATATGTCGACGCTGACTTACATACAACTTAATCAAACAACGTAAAAGACTGTGATTACTTGCAGTCTTTTTATTATGGTTAGTGACTTAATACTTCGTATTTTTTGAACTTCCAAAATTATTAGATTTTAAGAGTGTATTGCTAAGTTTCCTAATTATGGATGTCTTTATTAAAGCTATAACGCAAAAAAAGCCATGAAAACAAATCATGACTTCTTTCGAATTACCCTTATTTAAAACACTAATCTTTGAGTCTTTTTTTTCAAATGACAAGTCTAAAAATACCTTACTCTTCCGTCATATTTGTTAATTTGATTTCAGTGATATCGCTAATCAACCATTCACCATCACCTTCAACCATTGTTAGCATTAATCTGGTAATGAGTGTATCATCCAAAAAGTGCTCCTTGGTGACGTTCTGAACGATATCAACTGCTACAAGCACTTCATCTGTACCAACCGTGGTTGGGTCCACCCTAAGTGAATAGTCTTCTATCGTCACTTTTGCATAATACATCTCGTATTGTTGACGAATACCCTCAGGCGCTTGGCTTAATTCAGCTGCCACTTCAGCATCTGTTGGTGCAATTTCATTTAATAAATCAGTCGTTACAAACGGCGCCAGAGATGCTCTATATACATCGTGTTTATTTTCAATTTCAACTGAAGTATCCTCAGGTACATACACTTCAATGAATTGAACAGCCTTATCTGACAGGATTTGGTATAGGTCATCTTTTGCTGTGACGCTCGCCTTTGTTTCTTCCATTTCTGATAATTGATCTTGTAATTCTTCGTTTTCCAATTGCAATTCTTTTAATTGAACATTTAAATCACTTAACGCTTGTTCAGCTTGGCTTCTATCAAAGGATGAAGTGTTTTCCTGTGCGTGCACCGTAAAACTGTTAAACAAGGTTATAAGGCCAGCTACCAATACAATTCTTTTTTTCAATTAAATCGCCTCCCGTCCACTCTATTCATAGCTGCCAAAATATTCACCAGCTGAATAAGTATATCTATCCACTACCCATGTGTCGTTTTCTTGAACCATTTCTAAATTATAGTTACCTTGGCTTGTAAACTCATGACCATAATCATTTTTATGCGTAACTGCATTTACTAAAACGTGTATTGATTCCCCGGCCATATCCTGTGGGTCTACCAAAACTTGATACTCTAAAAGTGCTACTTTTTGCCAATATTCACTTTCTGGTGGAAAAACACCAGCTTCAGTAGGAGCCAGTAAATCCAATAATTTATCCGAAACATAGGGTTCAAGGTCAACACGTAATTGCGGAATATCTTCGCCATATAACTCTGTATCTTTTGGTACAGTCAGTTCAATAAAAGCAGCTGCTTGATCCCTGATATGTTTTGCTGTGGCATCAACGGAACCTTCAATAGTTGATAGGTCACTATTATCAATTTCCGCTTGTAATTGTGCGTTCTCTTCAGTGATTGACTCAATCTGTGCTGATACCTCTGCAATTTGTGCGCTCATTTCTGCGGCTTCACTAGACTCAGCTGTTGCCGATGCATCACTTGAAGATGTTTCTATAGATGCCGCAGTTTCTGTACTTTCCATCCCACTTGCTGCAGCCTCATTCCCTTGACCATTGCTACAAGCTGCTAAAAGTAGCATTGAAATGCCCAATATTATCCCTTTCTTCACTATACCCAAACCTCCCAAAATAACTTTTGTATATTTATATCATAAATATACTATAAAAGTTTACTTTTAGGTACTTTGTTCCCAGACTTATCTATATCTCACATAATTTATAACGATGTATAGGGAAAATCTATCGTTAAATCAAGGCATTATTGGTATGAATATGCTTTTAGCTGAACAAATGTCAGTAATCATATGTCACTCTTTCAACACTCACTACTAATGCCTGAGGCTGGCGCTTTCCTAGCACGCCTTCGCAGTGAGTATAGATTTCTGACAACGTCAATCTGTTGGGGCGTCAGCCTTTACAGATTGAGGAGTCAGAAAAGCCCTCGGGAAAAGTTCCCGAGGGCGATTCCTCCACTAGCCGAGTTCTTCAGGGCGGACAGGAAATACATCCTAATTTTAGGAAATGCTAGGAAAAAGCATAGACCTATGGCCTATAAATTAATTCAATTAGTCATGTACTTATTTCAAGATACTATCAATCAATTGCATGACTTGGCGGACTTCTTCGTTTTTAACGATGGGTTCTGCGCCTACTGTGACAACGTCATAGAAGTTGCGGTAGAAGGAAACGTCTGCTGGCTTGCTCTCTGGTAAAGGCAAGGTCTCTGTGACGCCATCAACTGGTGGTGCCATTGTTTTGGTCAAACCGACGCCTGCCCTAATCGGTGATGGTTTATTTTCCACATCATTACCGGTTGCTTTCACAATGCGCCCGTTCATTTCCCAGTCTTCAATGATAGCTGTTCCTTGGTTACCTTTGATATACCAACGAGGCAGGCTAATGAAGTTAGATGTCCCAACTTCAACATGGGCGCGGATGCCGTTTTCAAAGGTGATATAAGCCATGAATCCGTCGTCTACTTCGTCGCCGAGGATATAAGATAAGTCTGAGTGAACGGACTTGATTGGTGAATCTACTAGCCACAATAGTTGATCAAATAAATGGATTCCCCAGTCTAAGACCATACCGCCACCGTGGGCTTTTAGATGGCGCCAGTCGCCTGGAATGCCATTAGCGCCGTGGACGCGTGATTCAATCTGGAAGACATCTCCAACGGCTTGACGTTTTGTGAATATGTCTTTGACTTGTAAGAAGTCTGGGTCCCAGCGACGGTTTTGGTGCACCATGAGTACGCGTCCTGTTTCTTCAGCTACGGTTATCATTTCGTCGAATTCTTCGGTATTCATGGCGACTGGTTTTTCACAAATCACATGCTTACCGGACTTCATGGCACGGATAGCTAGTTCTTTATGACTGTCGTTTGGTGTAGCGATTAAAATTGCATCGACTTCTGGGTCGTCTAAAATAGCTTCAAAGGCTGGGTAGACGTAGGTCCCCGTTTCTTCCGCCACGTCTTTTCGTTCTTGGTCAATGTCATAAATCCCCACGACTTGTAGGTAGTCGGCTTCGGCTGAAATCAGGCCGTGGACATGGTAGGTCCCCATGCCACCGTAACCGATTGTTGCGATATTTAATTTATTATTCACTTGTTTTGTCATCTATGCCCACCACATTTCTTGGGGTTGGTCTCGCATCATGACAGATTTTAGATTGGTAATGGCACGGTCTAGTCCTTCGTCTACTGACATAATTGGATCTTCGTGTTCAATTGAAAGCACGTAATCGTAGCCGTAAATGCGCAATTGGGCCAACATTTGTGACCATTCGGACATCGGATGGCCTTCACCAACACTTCTAAAGGTCCATGCACGACTGGCAACATCTTGATAAGGTTGCATATCAGTTAGGCCGTACATGTTGATATTGTCTTGGTCTAAGTAGGTATCTTTGGCATGGAAGTGGTTGATTGCGCCAGCTTTACCTAAAATTTTAATGGCTGCGACTGGGTCAATTCCTTGCCACCACATATGCGATGGGTCAAAGTTACAACCGATATTGTCCCCTGCTTCAGACCGTAAACGTAACATGGTTGCTGGGGTATGGGCTAAAAAGCCACCGTGCATTTCAATCCCGATTTTAACGCCCGCTGCCCCTGCTTCTTGGTTAATGTCCTTCCAGTAAGGGATTAAGACTTGGTCCCATTGGTAGTGGTAGGCGTCTGCATATTCCGTTGGCCAAGGAATGACCGGCCAGTTAACATGGGTATCTGTCGCGTTTCCGCCCCCGACACCTGAGAAGCCATTCACAACTGGCACGTTCATTAAGGATGCCAGTTTGATGGTTTTTCTAAGCAATTCATCGTGCGCTCGTGCTTGATTTTTATCTGGTGAAATAGGGTTGCCATGCGCCGATAGGGCTGAAATTGACAGTCCGCGGTCCGCAACTTTTTGTAGGTATTCTTTTCTTGCATCACTAGATGCCAAAAGGGTATCGATTTTCAAGTGTGCATCCCCTGGGCTAGCACCGGTACCAATTTCTACCGTCTCAAGCCCTTTTGCTGCTACTTGATCTAACATCTCTTCAAAGGATAAGTCATTAAATAACGGGGTAAATACGCCTAATTTCATAAAATCCTCCTATACTCATCTAATTTCTTTATTTCAATTTTTAAACTTTACTATTTGTTTCAATAGGAAAGTGACCATATGTAGGCCTTTCAGTTAGGGGTGCTGCCCAGTGGACGGCATTTTTAATGACCTGCTGGATAGTTGGATGATAATAAGTTGGGAAGGTTTCATGCCCGGGCTGGAAGTAGAAAATCTTCCCGTTACCCCGGCGATAGGTCATGCCTCCACGGAATACTTCCCCGTTTGGATAACCGGTAATAAAAATCAGTTCATCCGGCGCCGGAACGTCAAAGTGTTCTCCATACATTTCTTCTTGGTCTAAATCAATCCACTCGCCCACACCCTGGGTAATTGGGTGAGACGGATTCACATTCCACACCTTGGCAGAAAGACCGTCCTCGCGCCATTTTAAGTCACAAGTCGTTCCCATTAATTTCTGGAATATTTTAGAAAAATGACCCGAATGCAAGACAATCAGTCCCATGCCATCCAAAACGCGCTGGTGAACCCGGTCAACAATCTCATCTGCCACTTCACCGTGCGCCATATGTCCCCACCAAAGGAGGACATCCGTTTGATTTAAGACTTCCTCGGTCAAGCCGTGTTCTGGCTGGTCCAAAGTCGCCATATTGACTTGAAAGTCTGCCGTTAAGAAACCGGCTAAAGCTTCATGAATCCCCTCTGGATAGACAGCTTTCACGTCCTCATCCGTCAATTCATGACGAAATTCATTCCATACTGTTACTCGAATCATCAGAATCCTCCTATTGATTTAGAATTACGGGTTGTCCAGTTTTCGCTGATTGATAAATGGCTTCTAGAATTTCAGTCACTATCAAAGCTTCTCGCGGTTTTACAACCGGCTCTGTATCATGAATAATGGCTTGAATCCACTGCTTTGCTTCCAACACTTCGGGGTCATCAGCATCCCCTTCAAAGAAGTCAACTGCACCTGGGTCAACAATGACTTGCTTGTCGAATAATAGGCCATGGTCTTCACCATTAATCGTTAACCCATCGTTCATATCCGCACCACCCTTAGTCCCGTGCAAGGTCGTTTTCGCCTCACCTGACTTAACGGTATTCAAGGCCCACGATGATTCTAGATAAATGCTCGCACCATTTTCCATGACGATATACCCAAAGGCTGAATCTTCAACGTTAAATTCTTTGGGATCCCAAGAACCAAAGGCATTTGCAGCATTTTCTGTATCAGCTAATTTTCTATAAGTATTTCCAACGACGTATTTGGGCTGATAATTGTCCATCATCCATAAAGTTAGATCAAGTGCATGGGTCCCGATATCAATTAAAGGGCCTCCGCCTTGCGCTTCCTCATCAAGGAATACACCCCAAGTTGGGACAGCACGACGACGAATAGCATGCGCTTTAGCATTGTAAATTTCTCCTAATTGACCCTCTTGGCAGATGGCTTTTAGGTATTGGCTGTCCTTTCTAAAACGGTTTTGATAGCCGATGGTTAATTTTTTACCGTTTCGTTCAGCCGCTTCGATCATCGCGCGACCTTCTTCAGCTGTTTTGGCCATTGGTTTTTCGCACATTACGTGGTTGCCTGCATCAAGCGCTGCAATGGATAATTCTGCATGCGTCGCATTTGGGGTACAGACATGGACCACATCTAAGCTTTCTTCAGCCAACATATTCTGGTAATCGGTATATACACTGGATTCGCTGGTCCCAAATTTGGCTTTTCCAGCCAAGGCCCGGTCTTCGACCAAATCACAGAAAGCCACCAATTCTACCCCTTCAACTTGGGCTAAGGCCGGTAAATGCTTCTGCATCCCAATGCCTCCGCATCCGATAATGCCTACCTTTAATTTTGTTACTGATTCTGTCATGTGAATCCTCCTTATAAAATGTCATCTCAAAACAATGCAACCGGTTTCTTTAATTTCTATAGAAAAAGGCACACACGGTTCTTGTTAAGATTCGCATGTACCTTGGTCGTGCTATTTAATCACTTTGCCTGTTTCAACATCGAAGAAGTGGGCCTTATTCATGTTAAAGGCAATCTTGATGGTTGAACCAACTTCATGGTAGTCACGGGCATCTACCACAGCGATGAACTCTTGTCCTTTAACATCTAAATATAGGATAGATGTTGCCCCTGTTAATTCGGATACCGTAATGGTTGGTTCGACAACCGTTTCTGGTGTAGCGTCTAAAGCCAATTGTTCAGACTGCATATCTTCTGGACGAATACCAAAAGTCACTGTTTTGCCGTCATAACCTTTCTCGTCTAAAATACGACGAGTTGGTAAGGTTACTTCAAGTTTCGTGCCACCCTCTAAATGGATTTGGCCAGCTTCATACTTCACGTCCACTAAGTTCATAGCTGGTGACCCCATAAAAGCAGCAACAAAGGCATTTTCTGGGTTGTTATAGACTTCAAGCGGTGTCCCTACTTGTTGGATTTCACCTGCATTCATAATGACAATCCGGTCAGCCAGAGTCATGGCTTCTGTTTGGTCATGGGTTACATAGATAATGGTTGTGTTTAAACGTTTATGTAATTTAGCGATCTCAGACCGCATGTGAACCCGTAATTTGGCATCCAAGTTGGATAAAGGCTCATCCATCAAGAAGGCTTTAGGTTGACGGACTACTGCACGTCCTAAGGCTACACGTTGACGTTGCCCACCAGATAAGGCGGCTGGTTTACGTTCTAATAAGTCCGTTATTTGCAGTAATTCTGCCGCTTCATCCACGCGCGTATCGATTTCTTCTTTGTCTACCTTACGCAATTTCAAACCAAAGGCCATGTTTTCACGCACAGTCATATGTGGGTATAGGGCATAGTTTTGGAATACCATGGCGATGTCACGGGTTTTAGGTGCCACATCGTTAACGACTTGTCCGTCAATGACCAGGTCCCCTTTAGTAATATCTTCCAAACCGGCTACCATCCGTAAGGTTGTCGATTTCCCGCATCCGGAAGGACCTACGAAAACGATAAATTCGTTGTCTTTAATATCTAAATTGAAGTCCGTTACCGAAAACTTCTCCGCATTGTCGTATTTTTTATAAATATGATTTAATTTTATTTCAGCCACAAGGCATTCTCCTATCTTCAAAAATGCACAGTTCAATTGTCATTTTCTTAAACTTGTTGAAGGTGGTACATGATCCATTTAAAGCATCTGGTCTAGGTTCAAACAGGCTTCAAAATCATACTGGATGGATTAAGCTTCCAACAGTTGAAATTCGTCCAAGGTTTGGTCGCGGAATCTTGTTTTCCACATGACTAAGAGCAGCATGGTCACTAGACCGATTGTTTGCAAGCTAGCAATTAAAGATACATCAAAGTTGTATAAACCGTAAGCCATAGCCAAGAAGGTTGGCAATGATAAGGCATTTAGGATTAAATTGATGGACTCTTTATAAGTTTCAATAGACGTAACCGGGCTCCCCTTGGTCATATAGAACATTAGGGCCGCAATCCCAACTAAGAATAGGTTCATGGCTAGGAATATCAAGCTGATCACACTCGAGAAGATCAAGACCACTAAGACGCGGTTTTGGTCTAACCATTGCTGGCTCAAACTTTCCTGAATACCTGCTTGGTCAAGCCCTGTCAAGTCGAAGTCTTTGGTATAAAGGACCGTTGCCGTTGGCGCCCCAGCTTCCATTAAGACGAATTGATTCTCTTGGAAAATGAGTGCCGTTTTCCCGCTAGCTGCCAGTGTCTCTAGCTGATCGTCTGCTAA
The DNA here is from genome assembly GCF_001053265.1 of Carnobacterium sp. 1290_CSPC. Lineage (NCBI taxonomy): Bacteria > Bacillati > Bacillota > Bacilli > Lactobacillales > Carnobacteriaceae > Carnobacterium > Carnobacterium sp. 1290_CSPC. The sequence goes on along the minus strand of NZ_JVVG01000096.1, from coordinate 10,023 downwards.
TCCAAAGGCGACGGTTCCTTCAGCGCTTTCTGAAACCACTGGTTGGCCGATCAGCATTTCTCCATTTTCAAAGGTGATTTGCTGGATCTCGGCTACCACTTGGTCATCTACAAGGGCCATGGCATTGGGATAGTAGTCAGTTACGGGAAACTCGGTCATATTGGCATAGTTTAAGGTTACTGGAACTGTCATCAATCCGTTTAAAAAGAGGATGACCAGCAACATTTGCCACCATTTGAGGTCATGGCGGTTAAACCAAATTTTGCTTGGTGTCCAAATACTCTTAAAGTAATTGATGGGAAATATTGCTTTTAACACGTTCATCGCCTATCTTTCTATCTGCTAATTGCTTGCTTAATCCGTAAGTTACTTGTGAAAAATCATGTATTACCCTTTCGTACCACCAGCAGTTAAACCAGATACAAAGTTCTTTTGTAAGTAGAAGAACATGATTGAAATTGGTAAGGCGATTAAGATCGCCCCTGCCGCGAATAGGGTTACCCGTTGTTCACGGGGATTGGTAATAAATTGTTGTAACCCGATGGCTACGGTGTAATTTTCTGGTGAACGCAAGATGAAACGGGCTAGCATGTACTCACCGAATGGGGTCATAAATGCCCATAAGGCTTGCACTGAAATCATTGGACGCACTAACGGTAAGACGATTTGTCCAAAGGTCCGTAAGTGGCCTGCCCCGTCTAATTTTGCGGATTCATCTAGGTCAGTTGGCACGGTATCAAAATACCCTTTCATCAACCATGAGTTCATTGGGATTGACCCGCCGACATAGGCGAAAATCAAGAACCATAATTTGTCTAGCCCCCCAACTAGTAAGGCCATAACGTAAAAGGCGGTCAAGGCTGCTGTTGTTGGAACCATTTGAACGATGATGAAGAATTTTAGGGATTGTTTACGACCTGCGAACCGGTATCTTGAGTAGGCATATCCGGCTAAGGTAATAATCGTTACCTGTAAGGCCATGGTAATCACCGCAACGATTAAAGTATTAATATACCACTGACCGTATTGGGTTTCTGTAAACAAGCGTTCAAAGTTACTTAGGGTAAACTGACCTGAGAAGTTCAAGTTAAAGGCAATTAAGTTTCCACCCCTGAAGGCTGATGTAATGGTGATCAGTAAGGGATAGATGATGATGATTGCCATAAAGACTAAGAAGGCATAGGTAAAGAATTGGGTCCAAAAGCGGCCGCGTTTTTGCGTGTTAGCTAATTTTTTCTCAGCCATGGCTTAATCCTCCATTTCAAAAGCATTGCTGTATTTAAAGATGATCAATGAAATCACAATAACTATAGTTGAGATGATGATGGTAATCGCGGATGATACGTTATATTGTGGCGATTGCCCTGTTGTCAACTTGTAGACCCATGAAATCAAAATATCTGTAGTCCCGGCATTGTTCCCTACTGAACCAGGTCCACCTTCATTAAATAGGTAAATCATTGTGAAGTTGTTGAAGTTTCCTGTGTATTGCGTGATTAATACCGGTGCCGCAACTGACAAGATATGCGGGAAGGTAATGAATCGGAATTTTTGGATTGGTGAAGCCCCGTCGATTGAAGCGGCTTCGTACCACTCACCTGGAATAGATTGTAAAATTGACGTGGTCAATACGTAAATATATGGGAAACCAAGCCAACCCTGGATAGAAATTAAGGCCACCTTGGTCCAGAATGGGTCCGTTTTCCAGGCTAGTGCTGGAATTTCCAAGAATGGAATAAAGTTATTGATAAACGGAATGACCTGGGAGTTAATGGCTCCGGCAGATGGGTTGAACATATTTGAAAAGGTTAAGATTGAGATGAAGGCTGGTACCGCCCATGGTAATAGCAAGATAACCCCGAAAAAGCGACGGAATTTGATGAACGGTTGGTTCATCAGAATCGCTAGGAAGATGCCTAGACCTACTTGCAAGGTTGTAGCAAATAGGGTCCAAATGACGGTCCATGAGAATACGGCACCGAATGTTTCTCGGTAGGTTGTTAGGGTAAAGATTGAATTAAAGGTCTCAAACCCTGTCCACTCGATTAATTTAGCGGGTGGAATGTGTTGAAAGTCGTAGTTGGTAAATACGATTAGGATCGTTACCACTACTGGGAACACAATGGCAAATAACATTAAGATATAGGCTGGGATGGTTAATAGATAAGGGAAACCTGATTCGTAAAGGTTATTTAAGATATCCTTGGCTGATCGGTTGACCTTGTCTGGGTTGATGGCGTTTAGTTTAGCCACATTGCGCGCATCCCACATTTGTACGGCGTAGAAAATAAAAAAGATGACAGTTATTAATAATTCAAGTACCCCTTCAATTAATAAGAAGAGGGAATGATCTTCACGAGGTGTTACACCTAGGGTAATTAAGCCATTGAAGGCATCAAACCCAAAGCTGAATAAGTGGAGAATGTATAAGGCAAAAATCACTAAAAAGATGACGCCTTTAAGGACTTGCTTGTTTACAAATTGCCCACCACCAGGGATGATTGAGGCCAAAGTCGCTTGATTGATACGACTCTTTTGCTCAGAAGTGAAGTTCACTTTTTTTCTTTCTTTTGCAGTTTTAACCACTGCAACCAACTCCTTCACTAGAAAACCATGACAAGTATCATAGATTGTTTTTGTTTAATGGTTCATTACTTAAAAATTTATGCCACTTCTTATAATAAGAAGGATGGCTCAGCGATGATTACTAAACCATTAGCTAAACCATCCTCAAATTTTTTAAAGGGGTGTCACTTAGTATTTTTGTGCAATGTTATCTACAATCACTTGAACAGCGTCGTCTGCTGATTGTTGTGCAGATTTGTTGCCTGATACTGCATCAAACATCATTGTTTCAGCACCTGTCCAAACTTCAGCCATTTCTGGAATATTTGGCATTGGTACAGCATCGTTATATTGCTCGATAACAGCGATAGCTAATTCATTTTCACCGGCATCCACAATTGCCTGACGGGCTTGTTGGTTAGCTGGTACTTCTGAGTTAAATTCATGTAGGCTATTCATATTTTCTTCAGTCGATACATATTCTAACCATTGTTGTGCGGCTTCTTCATTTTCAGTATAACCTGAAACAATCCAGCCCTTACCACCACCGAATGTTTGGTAAGCTTCCCCATTTGGCAATGTTGGGATTGCAGCAACGCCGTAGTCAACGCCACCTTCTTGGTAAGAAGCTGCAGACCATGGTCCGCCGATTACTGCAGCTGTACTGCCAGAGATGAAGGTTTCATCTACGAAGCTACCAGCTGAAGTTGTATCTAACATACCTTCTGGCCATTTTTCGTACCATGTTTGTGCGTATTCAATCCCTTCAACAGCACCTTCAGTATTTAAACCGATGTCAGCTGTATCAGTACCATCTTCCCCGAAGATGTAGCCACCGTGACCAGCAATTAAACCGTAAGCAGAGTAGAAGTCTACCCAGTTTGCTAAGAAGCCAGTGTTTTTGCCTGATTCAGAAGAGTAGTCATATGCTGAATCTTCTGATAAGGCTTCCAATTCTTCAAATGTTGTTGGGGCAGTATCAATTAATTCTTTGTTGTAGTAAAGGACTAAGGCTTCAACTACATAAGGCATACCGTAAATTTCGTCATTAGCTGTTACTTGACGCTCGTCTGTTTCGTCATAACGACCATCATCTGGCAGTGTTACTGGTAATAAATGTCCTTGAATACCTAGGTTTCCAATCCGGTCGTAAGGGGCGATTGTCACGTCTGGCGCAATCCCTGCTGGACCATCTAATGAAAGTGAATCTAAGGTTTCGAACATTTCACGTTCAACAACTTCAACGTCAATCCCTGTCTCTTCTTCAAAGGCTGGGGCAATTTCGTTTACGTAATCTACATAGTCAGCACCAACTGATACTTGTAAGGTACTACCGCTTGCGCTATCTGATCCGCCATCTGAACTAGCGGATTCTTCTCCACCATTCCCACATGCTGCAAGCACTAAAGCAGCTGACGCTGTTACCAAACCAAAGGCTGTTTTCTTCCACTGCAATTTACTCATTTACTTTTCCTCCTAAAATATAAATACCCATTGTGTAATCGCTTACACAGATTATGGCACATGATTTTAATCTTTGCAACCGTTTTCGTATAAGTTTTAAAAATATTTTTTTACTTTTAATATATTGCAAAGTATCTTTTACTGTCGACTAGCTTAATTTACACTAACCATGTAGGTTCCCGGTCTCACTTGAATGTAACCGCCTTCACTTTCTGCAAGGTTTGTGAGGACAATTTTTGTATTTTTATCTAGAGCAATCTGCAGGTCTTGATTACCCTGGTTAAAATAGGCGCGCAAAGTTTGTCCTCGGTAAGTCTTTGTAAAGGCTAAAATTCGCTCACTAGGCAAGTCCTGTAACCAGTCTAGGGTCCCCAAGTTGATGAGGTCACTATAGTTCCGTCGCATTTGAATCAGGTCCTTGGTAAATTGCCACATCGCTTGGTCTTGCTTGTCCTTTTCCCAGACCATGCATTTGCGGTTGTCTGGGTCGTCGCCACCGTCCAGACCGATTTCCGTGCCGTAATAGATGCAAGGCGTGCCGGTTTGAAGGAAAGTGAAAGCAAGAGCTGACTGGACTTTATCCTTGTCGTAATTGGCCCGGGTTAGGATTCGGTCGGTGTCGTGTGAATCTAATAGGTTAAACTGAGCCTGGTTGGTTTGCGTTCGGTAAAGCATTTGTTGACTAGTCATCCGGTCCATAAACTGCTGGTTGGTCAGCTCACGATTTGCTGTCTCGTCGCCTATTTGATCTTTTGATGTCAGTTCTATTGATCTTGTCGGTCCAAAAAAGAAGTCCTTGATTTGGTCTGTCATCGGATAATTCATGATGGCATGGAATTCGTCCCCTTCAAGGAAACGCTGGGCTGAATGCCAGATCTCGCCCACAATATAGAAATCTTCTTTCAAATTGACGCAAGTCCGGTGGAAGTCTTTCCAGAATTGATGGTCCACTTCATTGGCTACATCTAACCGCCAGCCGTCGATATCAAATGTTTGAATATAGTGACGGGCAACGTCTAACAAGTAGGCTTTTACCTCAGGGTTTGCCGTATTTAATTTGGGCATGTGGGGTTCAAAGGCAAAGGTCTGATAGGTCAATTGCTGGCGGTCAAACCGCTCGCCGCCACTATAGTCAATTGCCCGAAAGGATTGAACAGGAAAGTCTTGGATATGAAACCAATTTTTGTAGATAGACTGGTCTTGATTATCCAAGACGTCTTGCCATTGGCTGGATGCATAGCCGATATGGTTGAAAACAGCGTCTAGCATTACTCGAATGCCCTGATCATGGGCTTGGCTGACCATTTTGCCAAATAATTCAGCGTCACCGAAGGCTGGATCGATGGTCATATAGTCGCTAGTATCGTATTTGTGATTGGTGTCCCCTTTAAAAATCGGGGTGAGATAGATGCCAGTGATCCCCAAATCAACCAAATAATCCAGATGGTCGATAATCCCTTGCAAGTCTCCGCCATAGAAGTCGTCATGACGGGGATGATGGGCCCTTGAACCCCAAGGCAAGGTGTTTTCTGGGTCATTTGTGGGGTCTCCGTTCGCAAACCGTTCAGGGAAAATCTGATACCAGACCGTATCTTTCACCCAAGCTGGCGTCTTAACCCGGTCACTTTCATGAAAATATGGCAGGCGGAAATAAGCATTGACTTGTCCTAAAATATGGGCATCATCTGCTGGGTAAACTCCGCGATCACAATAAAAGACCTGATTCCCGTCAAAGTCCTGGACACGAAAGGCATAAGCTAGACGGTTGGGCGCTAATGGCCACTCACACTGCCAGTAGTCATGGAGGTCACTAGAGGCGACTTTCATCATTTCCTGATTGGTCCGGTACCAAGCCTCCGAATAGTGTAGATAGGTATCCCCCGCCAACAAGTCCACCTGGGCTACGTCATTTTTCTTGGTCCGCAGGCGAATATGGACGGTACCTTCATCATATAAATAGGCAAATTCACTCTCCGGTCGGTGATATAAAGCTGCTGAATCCAATGGTTTTCCTCATTTCTATTTTTTATTTGTTATACTTAAAAAGTAACCGCTTACATATAAAGATAGAAAAATAGCTAATGGCCTCTAACCATTAACTATCCTCCTAATCGACTTAGCTAACTCTAAGATTTACTTTCTTCAAGCGGTAAAAATCAAGCCGATATTTTTCTTTATGACTATATTAAAAGTGAATTTTACCTGCTTCTTGACCACCATCAATTTGTTGGTCTACGTTAGCTAGTTCAATCCGGTCAATAGATTCACTATTTGTCACAACCACGATTACTGTTCTTTCTTTACCAGCCTCTTCGATGGCGTGTAAGTTAATCTCGCCAAGCACTTGACCAGCAGTCACTTCTTGGCCCACGGCTACCGTTAATCCAAAGATTTCCGGGTCAAAATTGTTGGTATCAATCCCCATGTGGATCAAGACTTCAAGATCATCGCTCGTTTGAATCCCGATTGCATGGTGGCTTGGGAAAATCGACACGATTTTACCGGCTACTGGCGCGTAAACTTTAGCAGTTTTAGCGTTTGTGTCAGGCTCGACAGCGTAACCGTCACCCATCATTTTTTCCGAGAATACAGGGTCATTTACACGTGAGATATCTAATAATTGACCAGCAACCGGTGCAAAAACAGGTGATGCTTGACCAGATGAAGCCGATTTCTCAGACACAGCCGCCGGTTCACTGGAAGCCGCCTTGCCTGTTACCTTGTCAGAAGGTGCCGGAATAGCAGTACCAGCGTCCAACAAGTCGTTGATGTCAGATTTTAGAATGTCTGATTTAGGACCGTAGATGGCTTGGACTCCGGTACCGCGAACCATTAAGCCCATAGCACCAGCTGCTTTCCAATACTCATCGCTGGCTACTTTTTCAGTGTCCTTAACTGTCACACGTAAACGCGTCATACATGCATCTACAAAGTCGATATTTTCTTTACCACCTAATAGGTAGATAACATCGGCAATTTGTTGCTCGCTCGCATTTGAGGCAATGGCTGAAGCTTGGCCGTCAGCTGCTTTACCAGCTTGTTCAGCTCCCAATCCATCTTCGTAGTTACCTAAACGACCAGGTGTTGCGTATTTAAATTTCTTGATCATGAAGTTTGCAATAAAGTATGTTAATACACCAAATACCAATGTCACCAAGATGAAGTTGATCACGTCACCCATAATACCGGCTTGCGCTGATAATGGGATACGAGTCAAGAATTCAATAATCCCGAATGAATGCACACGTAGGCTTAACACATCTGCCATAGCAAATGCCGCCCCTTGAATCACCGCATACACCACATATAAAGGCATAGCGATAAACATAAACATGTATTCCAATGGTTCAGTTACCCCAGTTAGGAAAACGGCAGCTGCAGCTGAAATAAACATTGGTTTATATTTATCTTTCTTATCTTGGTCAACATTGCGGTACATTGCGTAGGTTAACCCCATCAAGATACCTGAGGAACCAATCATTTGCCCAACTTTGAAACGAGCAGGCACCCAATTTTCTAGTACAAATTGATAATTTTGCGTGTCACCAGCATTGTTGAAGTTTGCTAAGTCAGTTGCCCAAGCTAACCATAATGGGTCTTGTCCAACTACTTGTGCACCCGCTTGCGCACCCGTTAAAATTTCATATGTACCACCAAGTTCGGTGTAGTTAATCGGAATGGTTAACATGTGATGTAAACCAAACGGTAACAATAGACGTTCCAAAGTACCAAAAATAAATGGCGCTAAGATTGGCGCAGTATCTTGAGAAGTTGCAATCCATTGACCAAATGCGTTAATACCTGATTGAATCACTGGCCAAACAACTGCTAAACCTAAAGCAGTCACTAATGACCATACAATCACGACAAATGGTACAAAGCGTTTCCCATTAAAGAAGGACAACACTTCTGGTAATTTACGATAGTTGTAGTATTTATTGTAGGCACTCGCCCCAATAAAACCAGAAATAATCCCTACAAATACCCCCATGTTTAAAGCTGGCGCTTCTAGAACACTAGTAAAGTAGCCATTTACAGGAATCGTTTGACCAAATACCGTGCTTGTCACAGCAGCAGGATCAGCTAACATTTCAGCTGTAACGCCAAACAAGGCACCTGTAATCCGGTTAATTAAGACAAAAGCAACAGCTGCCGCAAAGGCTCCACCAGCACGGTCCTTAGCCCATGAACCACCAATTGCAATCGCAAATAATAAATGCAGGTTACCAATAATGGCCCAACCAATTGACTCTAACACGGCGCCCGTAGTGACTAAAAAACTAATATTTTCAGCAACCAAGGGAATGGTCTTACCAATTGAAATCATTAAACCTGCAGCTGGCATAACTGCAATAACAACCATCAAAGCCTTCCCAAATTGTTGCCAAAATTCAAACGTAAACAGTCTCTTCATTTTTTTTCGCTCCTTCATTTACACCCTTTTGATAACGGTTTCATAATTCAAAACAAATTATACACCGTAAAACACTTTTGTGCAACCGTTTGCATCTTTTTTTTTAACTATAGCAAAAAAACCGCGAGAATGTCCCACTCTCACGGTTCTTTTAAATGTTTTATTTCATTAAAAATACTGCCCTTCTTCTTGCTACTTCTAACATTTGTTAGCCTTAAATATTGTAGATAAATCAGAAAATCTAGCTAGTAATCATTCTAATGTTGCCATATTTACATACGTAGCTTCCATATTTATCTTTATATTTAGCTTCTAGTCAATAGTTTCCACTAGTACACCTGAGTGGTCTGATACGGCTTGCTGACGTTCGCCATCAAACACAACTTCAGAGGTCTTCACTTTTACATCTTTTGGTACAAAAATGTAATCGATTCGAATTTGTTCTTTAAGCCCGGTCCAGCCACCGATTTCTTTCAATACTGTCGGTCCACCGACAGTTTCTTCTGCAATCATATACGAGTCTGTAATTGGAATAGCTGTTGACACCATGTAGTCATAACCATCTGTCCCGGCAGGATTATTAAAGTCACCCATAAAATAAATTGGCAACTTAGTTCTAGCCAGGTATTTTTCAGTTTCTTGCCATTCATAATGAAATTCTTCATTATTTTTCCCGTGCCACCATGAGAAGTGACCAGAAACCGCCATAAAGCTTTCGCCATTTGGTTTAGTGATCTTAGCCGTAAGAATACGCCGTGTTTTATAGTCATACCAATCATGACTTTTTGATACGTTATAGCTAGTGACGCTATCAATTGGGTATTTTGATAAAATCGCTACACCCTCTTGCATTGTGTCATGCGCAATATGAGTCATAGCCCACGCCCAATAGTAGGTTTTGCCTAATTCCGCTAATAATGCTACTAAACGCATAGCAAAATTATCTTCTTTAACATTCACTTGCCCATCCATAGGGACAAAGTTCTCAATATTTTTAACGTCTACTCGATGTCCAATAATTTTCTGATTAACTTCTTGTAAGCCCACTACATCGATATCCCACTCAGCAATCGATTGCGCAATAAAAGCTAATTTTTGATCTTGATCATCTTCACCATAAGAATGAGTATTTAATGTTAACAGTTTCAACTAAATTAACGCTCCTTTTTATTCATTTTGATATCAGTAACTTGTCTATCTAATTCGATTATAACTCAAACCATTTAATTCACAAAAACATAATGTGAAGTGAAGTCAAATCCTCTATTAACACTCAGACATTAGCTACCCGTACTAATCCGCCAGATAGCAAAACGAATAAAGGCTGCAATCAATAGCATGGCCATTTCACCAGCAAAGCGGCTAGTATTATGCTTCGGTAATTTGAAAAGGACTTGGAAGGCATCTCCTAGTCTCACTTTTAAAATCACAACACTAAAGGCAATTAAAATAAAAATCAAGATGGCCATTCCGGTGTTGCCAATCAATAAGAAACCAATCAAGATAAGTAATAAACTGATATGAACTACAACGCCATTAAAATGGCGTGTTTCTAGGAACACTCATGACTTGTTCCACTT
>NZ_JVVG01000095.1:0-710 GCF_001053265.1 Carnobacterium sp. 1290_CSPC | reverse complement strand
ATTGAAATATCTCAATGTATATAATAGAAAAACTGCAAAATATAACAGAAACATAATAAACTGGCCTCTGAAATTAGAGGTATGAATTATTCAGGGATACATAAAATTTATCTGTTGCTCTTTTCCAAACAAAAGAATATTTATTTGCATCTGCTTCAATTTTTGTACCATCTATAAATACTACATTATCTGAGATTAGTTCTTGTTGAACTAAAAAGAGTTTAAATTCAACGAATAGGTTCTCAAGAATTGATGCACATAATTCACTAGAACGAAATCTATTAATCGTACGATAAGAAATTTCGGTATCGGCAACTAACCATTTCATTGGAATGTTCTCTTGCATCATTTTTTCAATAGTTCTTCCTGAAAACGTCTTTTCTATATATGCGAATAGTAATGCCTTTAAGAGGATTAATGGATGATAGGCCGGTCGGCCTTCGTGTTTATAAAATTGATCGAGAATATGTTCATCTAGCTGTTCAACAAAATTATTTACTTGAAAACAATATGATTTGGTGCAAGATAATCGGATAACTCTAATGGTAGAAAAGCTTGATTCATGTTATATTGAGTATACATAGAATACCTTCTTTCTTTTTAGTTTTGTGGTTATTACTATTATAAATGAAGGTATTTTATTTTTGTATGACGAATTTACAATTTAAGTGCAACAACAATAATAAAATAAAAAAAGATCCATAGTTTTC
>NZ_JVVG01000094.1:0-2546 GCF_001053265.1 Carnobacterium sp. 1290_CSPC | reverse complement strand
CAATTTCTGGTTACGGTAACCAACCGGTGTCTCGTAGCCAAGTGTACCGTGCAACCGAAGCAGTAACAGAAGAAATAAGGGCGCCCAGTTCTATCAAATCTAGCGTTGAGGTGGCTTCTGTGGTTACCGATACGAAAGAAAGTAAAGAAAATGAAGAAGTATATTCAGAGTCGGTAGTTCCTTCAGGTGCTTCTGAAAGTGCCGAACCCCAACCGTCGGTATATTTTGATGGCTATGCATTAATCGAAGTATATGGAGGGGAATTGTCAGGATATCGTGCAGCAAATGTAGTCGTTGATATCGGTTTTGGTGACAGGGAATACTGGGCCTACACAAATGAATTTGGGCAATTGGTTCGGGTTGTTGCAGCAGAAATCATTTTGCAAGATGATGCCACTGAACCGGTTAATTCCAACGGACGCTATTACGATGACGAAGCAAACGTTTCGGGTACAGAGAATTCAAATCTTGATCAAGGGCACGTCATCGCCGACTCCTTAGGGGGTGTGTCCAATGCCTATAATATTACTCCACAAGACAGTGTGCTGAACCGTCACGGGGATCAGGCTTATATGGAACGAAACATTGTGCAAGCAGGTGGGGCTACTAATTTTGAGGCTATCATTACCTATCCAGATACAACTACACAGGTTCCAAGTTCTTATAAATACACGTATAAGATTAATGGGTACCAAGTAGTAGATGAATTCCAAAATATTAACCCAGATGAATACAACGCAGCACAAGGGCTAACAAGAGAAGATAGCTCACCTTCTGGCAGTTCCGGAATAGCAACATTCGCTGCACCCACCGAGACTGCTGGAGGAGATGTATCTGCTGTAGATACGAACGGCAATGGCCAAGTCACGATCCAAGAAGCAAAAAATGCAGGGTACGCTATGCCCATTTATAGTGATCATTGGTTGTATCCGTACATGGATGACCGAGATGGGGATAGACAAGTCGGCGAATAGCTGTTAGAAATCTCATAAAATAACTCATACGTAGTCGGTAAAAATCAGTGCATTGCGAGTCAGTTTCTAAAAATTATAATCCACTAAGTATAACCTTATATTTTTTAGCTATACTATCGCCCTTGCAAAGGTTATCTTTTGACTTTTTCTGAGAGGTTTCATAAAGTTAGAGAAAAGTAATTCATGTGAATAACTACGATGTTTGTTCTATTAAAAACAAGGAGGTTACACCATGGACAAGATTATGATCACCGGCGCAAGCGGTAACATAGGCAAAGTCTTAGTAAACCATCTTAAAAAGAGTTACGAGTTGACTTTGGTGGATATCAATTTCTATGACGTTAGACCGGAGCTTTTGAAGGGCACTATCGTCAAAGAGCTCGACTTGACCGTTAGCGAAAATTGGGAGGGTCTATTAGAAGGAATCGACTATGTTATCCACTTAGCGGGTAATCCTTCCCCCAATGCTGCGTTTGATGATTCATTGATTGAAATGAATTACAAGATGCCTTACTATTTATTCAAAGAAGCCTCAAAGAACGAGAACTTCGTTAAGCGGATTATCTTTGCAAGCTCTATTCATGCTGTAAATGCCTATCCGAAAAATGTGCAAGTGTCTGTCGATGATCCAGTCCGGCCAGGAGATCTGTACGGTGTCTCAAAAGTCTACCAAGAAAGCCTTGCCAGCTATTTCGCCTTTATAGAAGGGCAAGAATCAATTGGCATTCGTATTGGTAATTTCAATGAAAACCTTCATGACCCGATTGTTGATGAATCCGGGCTGTCCGAATACCTTTCCCCGCGAGACCTTTGCCACCTAGTTGAATGCGCTATCAGGGTTACGCTGACTGAACCGTTTTTATTGGTTAATGGGTTGTCGAATAATAGATTCCCGCGTCTAGACATTTCACAGGCAGGGACAGCCATCAGTTACCAGCCACGTGATGATGCCTTTGCACTGCAGGGCTTCTTTACTGACGAAAATAGAGATTAATTCTATCAAATTCTCCAAAAAAGAGCGCTGCTGTATATAAGAATCCATATTTCACTTGTTAAGTTTACTACGTATTGAGGGGGACCTTATGGGAGAAGTTATAGAAGGACTTTATGCAACGTCGGAAGATGCTAGCCTTGCTATTGAGCGGCTTAAGAATCAAGGTTTTTCCTCTTCTGATATAACGGTTATAGCAAACGCAGATATATATGGTAATTTTAGTGACATAGTAGATGCAGATGTAACTATACACTCTCGTACAAAGAAAGATATTGAAGATTCTATATGGGAAAAAGTTAAAGGGATTTTTGTAAAAATGAATCAAAAGAAAGAAGCAAGTGACTTCACAGGTTCCACACAGACGGAAACAAAGCCACTATTCTCTTTTAATAAAGAAATTAATGCGGGAGCTGTAGTAATCTTAGTAAACGAGGAGGCTGACAATACTATAAATAAATGACAACTTAAATAATGAAATGGCAACAGTTTTTTTGACAAATTTTATAAGGTGCAGAACTTCTTTCCGTATGCTATTCCGATTGTCCTTGACAATGAGCCTCCTCGGATGTGACGATCTT
>NZ_JVVG01000001.1:0-278 GCF_001053265.1 Carnobacterium sp. 1290_CSPC | reverse complement strand
ACAAAAGTTTCGGATAAGCGTTTAACACTACATTGAACAGCTACGCTATCAACTTCACGCAACCAGGGATATTCCTTCTTCATTTGTGGAATAAGAGAGGATAACGCATTATAAGATAGCATTTGAAGGTCAGGATTGTTTTCGTACCGCGCATTCAACATGGCCAACATTTCGTTCCAGATGAATCGGGTATGACCAAAGGTCATATGAATTAACTGACGCTGTTTTTCGTTAGGATAGATTTTACACTCAATTCCTTGATACATGTTTTCACCCCC
>NZ_JVVG01000093.1:0-3711 GCF_001053265.1 Carnobacterium sp. 1290_CSPC | reverse complement strand
TAACGGTTTTACATTTATCTTCTCCTATATTTCTTAGTAGATTGATCATACAATCAATCATATTTTTAGAGATTTTCTTTTCAACCTTACCAAGTAGGGGAAAACGGTTAATTGTATTGGAAACATTTCAGTAGCTAGTTGGGCAGGTGCTACAATTGCAGAATGCTAATGATAAAGATATTTTAATTTTAATTTCTGATTTAATTTCTGAAATTAATAAAAGAAATCAAAATAATGCAGGTGTAAAACAGGCAATAAAGTTATTAAATACTTCAAAAGATAGAATTGAAAAGGGGAAAGAAACTCCAGAAGCTGAATCACGGGCTTTATATCAAACTTTATCAAGTATTTTTTTATTCGAACAGTTAAAGTTTACAAATCAAGAATATAAATTATTAAAAGAAATAGAAAAAGTTGCACATCGAAAAGGTGCAAAAGGTGGATTTGAAACATTATTTACTACTAATGCTTGGCGAAAACCCTTTTATTAATTCTATGTAACAGCAAGCACAGTCATCGTCATGATAAAATCTAAAATCAAGACAAGAAGAAACTCGTTTTCAACTCGTTTTAAAAAACAAAATCAAGGTGATAAAAATGATTTATAAATTAAGTGAAAAAAATCAAGAAACATTAAAAACTTTAGGTCACATCTGGTTAGAATCTAATATAACAACTCATAATTTTATCAACGAACAATATTGGCTTGATAACTACGATGATGTTATAGAATCCTTCAAAGAAGCTGAAATTATAATATATGCAAAAAATACAAGGATAATAGGGTTTTGTGGTTTGATTGATAACTATATCGCAGGTATGTTCGTCGAAAAGAATGCAAGAAATCAAGGAGCAGGGACAAAGTTAATGCAATACCTGCAAAAAGAAAAAGATAATCTATCTCTCAAAGTATATAAAAAGAACATAAAAGCAGTTAATTTTTACAAAAAGCATAACTTTAAAATAAAAACAGAAAATCAAGATGAAACCCAAAACAAAGAATACATAATGAGCTGGCAAAACTAATTGCTTTATTCCAATTGCTTTACAGGTCTAAAATTCGTCGTCATAATCTAGTTAAATCTCGTAAGGGCGCACTTATACACGATAAAAAAATATCGTGTTTGTGCAAAAAATGTGTGAAAAATCGCTCCGCAATTTTAAAAATTCGTTGCACTCATTTGAAAAAAACAAAAATTCAAAAACAGGAGAAAATTGTAGCGGAAATAAAATGAGATTTAAGTGATTTTAAGGAAGAGCATAAAGAGGTTCCGACGTCACCTGTTTTTTCGCTGTGCTCAAAAAGGTTGACGTGTCAGGCTGTTTCTGACGAATCTTAAATAAAAAAAGAGACGTCAAATTGGTGAATCTCAACCCGAAAACTTACAACACTCTTTTTTTGAGTGTTCAGTTTTCGGGTTGAGATTCATATAGATAAATTTACTACTTTTTTGTTGTATTAATATTTTTTGACATTAATAAAGATGCTTTAAATCAAAGAGCTAAAACACATCATTAAACTTACTCATTAGAAAGTAGAAATCTCTTTTATTACATTATACCTGCCTATAACTTAAGTACTTCATGAATAAAATATAGTTTTTAACAGGTAATTATTACCATCCGTTTTAAAATAATCCTGTTAAAAAGGCCAGTAATTCATACTGTTTTTCTTCTGGTAAGTGTTTAATTTGAGAAATAAGTTTTTGCTCCACAGGGCTGATCTCTGAATTGAAAAACTCAGCAAGAGACACACCTAAAACGTCACAAATATGAGCGAGTGTTTTTAGAGATAGTTTTGTTGAATTATTTTCGATTGCTGAAATAAAAGAAGGAGAAACATTAATACGTTCTGATAATTCTTTTGCTGTCATACTATTTAATTTTCGAAGTTCTTGTATTCTGTTGCCTATTTCCATTTTATCATCCTTAAATATAAAATTTCTTTTTGCTTAATCATAGTAACATATATCATTTGTTTTTATGTTAAAAAGTTACCTCTAAGTTATCTAATGTATTCTTGGATATATTTTTGTTTGTTTTTATTCACTTATATGTTAATGTATTTTATTGTGAGCTTTTTTAAAAAGTTGATTTTTGGAGAAGGAAGGTATTTATGCAAAATTATAAAAATGAATGGTTTGGTAATATCAAAGGAGATATTCTAGCAGGGGTTATTGTTTGTTTAGCTTTATTCCCTGAAGTCATTGGTTTCATGTTAGTTGCCGGCGTAGAACCAGTTGTAGGAGTTTACGCCACATTCTTTATTACAGCTACAGCCGCTTTTTTTGGAGGCCGAACAGGGTTAATTTCAGCGGCTGCAGGATCAGTTGCATTAGTGCTGGCTCATTTAGTTGCTGAATATGGAGTAGAGTATCTTTTTGCTGCAACTGTTTTAGCCGGAATCATACAAGTTGTATTAGGTTTATTTAAGATAGGAAAATTAATGCGCTACATTCCGAAGCCGGTTATGCTTGGATTTGTGAACGGCTTAGGCATTATGATGTTTTTATCCCAATTAGATCATTTCAAGGGAAGTCCCATCTTAATAGTGCTCGGATTTATTGGAATTGCTATTATTTTTTTGGCTCCTAAGCTAACTAAAAAAATTCCTGCACCTATTATTTCAATTGTAGTGATTACAGCTCTTGTGTTGGGGCTAGATTTAAATGTACAATTGTTAGGTGATTTAGGAGACATTTCAAGTGAATTACCTCGTTTTGGTATTCCGAGTGTCCCAATGAATTTAGAAACTCTTAAAATCATTTTACCTACGTCACTTTCTGTAGCCATAGTTGGTTTAGTAGAATCATTATTGACAGCACAATTAGTAGATGAATTAACAAACGAACCAAGTAATAAAAACAAGGAGTCTATCAGTCAAGGTCTTGGAAACATGCTGTCTGGTTTCTTTGGTGGAATTGCTGGTTGTGGCATGATCGGTCAAACAATAATTAATCTTAATTATGGCGGAATTGGTCGGTTAGCAACGTTCTTGTCTGGTTTCTTCATGTTAATGTCGGTAGTATTATTCAATAATATAGTGGTACAAATTCCTGTAGTTGCTTTGGCAGCGGTAATGGTCGTTGTAGCTTATGAAACCATTGACTGGAGATCCGTTAAACGATTAAACGTTATGCCAAAAAATGAAAGTTTTGTTATGATTTTAACTGTGGGGATTGTTTTGATCACGCACAATTTAGCCTACGGTGTAGTTGTTGGGACCTTAGTAAGTGCCATTTTTGCAGCCTTTAGCATGACCCATTTCCAAGTAGAAAAAGGAACGGAACATGATGAGTATCATTATAAGGCCCATGGGCATCTTTACTTCGCATCAGCTGAAAAGTTTTCAGACTTTTTTGTACATGACCTTGATCATGAAGGCGAGTTAATTATTGACGTTAGTGCCATGACATTATGGGATTCGACAGCTGTGGAAGCTATTGATAAATTAATCAGCAAAAATAAAGAAACTGGTTTAACTTTTATCAATGCGAATAAACAAAGCAAAGAATTATTTAAGAAAAACTCGACTCATAATACAAAAAAATTATAAAAAATATCGTCGTTATTAAATACTGGTCTCAGTGGTTCTGTTGCAAAGTTTTAAATAAAGAATAAAATCCCTTACGGTATCTATGGTTTAAGCTAGGATTCCCAATAATACCTTGATTTCAGTACAGACCGAAAACCCGAAGAGAGTGCCTTCTT
>NZ_JVVG01000092.1:0-4372 GCF_001053265.1 Carnobacterium sp. 1290_CSPC | reverse complement strand
ATTGAAATATCTCAATGTATATAATAGAAAAACTGCAAAATATAACAGAAACATAATAAATTGGCCTCTGAAATTAGAGGTATGAATTATTCAGGTCGGACTATTAAACTTAACCGAAATACTATAAACAAAATGTCTACATGGCATACGATGCAGCGACTCCAAAAAGATGTTTACTGTTAAAAATAAAGAATAGACAAGGGGCTTGAGATGTACAACTATATCATTTTCGATGTGGATGGAACTATTTTAGACACGGAAAAAGCAGTCTTAAATTCTCTGCAACAAACTCTAAAAGAAGAAGGACGGCAGTATAAACTAGGGAATTTACGCTTTGCTTTAGGTATTCCGGGCAAAGGGACTTTGAATCGCTTGAATATCCCAGAGGTTGATCGCATTCATTCAAAATGGGCTCAATTGGAAACAGAGTATTCAAAGGATGCAACATTATTTCCAGATTTAGAAACTGTCATTGACCATTTAGGAAAAAGGAAAATCAAATTAGGCATTGTTACATCTAAAACTAAACAGGGAATGGTTGATACCTTTGATCCGTTAGGGCTTAGTTCGTATTTTGAAGAGATGATTACTGCGGATGATACAACGAAACACAAACCACACCCTGAACCGTTGCTGTCATGCATGGAGCGGCTAAATGCTCCACCAAGCAAAACAATATATATAGGTGATTCAATCTACGATATGCAAAGTGCGAAAGCAGCAGGAATCAAATTCGGACTTGCATTATGGGGTGCAAAAACAACAGAAAAATTTGACTCAGCAGATTATATTTTCAAACAACCAATAGATATTATAGACTGGATACAAACATAACAGACTTTCTAAAGAGCTTTATGATGACAAAAAAAGATAAAGACAAAAAGAAAGGCTATAAATATACAGGTGCTGGAATGGCAATCGGTATAACCTTGGGCGTCGCTCTAGGTATTGCATTAGATAATATGGCATTTGTGGGGATTGGAATTACCTTAGGCGCTGCATTTGAAGGGGCCAATAAAAAAGAAGTAGAAAAGAAAGAAAAACAATAAAAAAATAAAGACGAAGAATAATATTTAATGGTGTAGAAATAGACTTTTTCTTAAGAGTTTCTTGAGAAACGAAAACAGTTGTGATATATTATGAATACATTACAACAGAGGAGCGTTGAAAAAATGATTAACTCAATGAGATTACGTTAAGGATGGCAATAAGAAGCAGATCAATCTTATCGATTAGATTGGCCTTTTTGTCATGCTTAAGTTTTCTGTATTGGGCTTTTCATTAAACGTACAGTTGTTTGACCCATAGAGGGGTAACTGTCTTTTCATACGCTCATAATAAGATCATTTATGCAGATTAAAGCCGATAAGACTTTGACCTGTATTTTTTATTGCCTAAATGAAGTTGCTATAACAGGTATAAAATATACAGGAGTGAGAAAGCATGAATAAATTAGTATTAGAATTAAAGAATGTTGAAAAAAGTTTTATGAGTCGAGATATTTTAGCGATTGATGAATTGAAGGTCTACGAAAATGAAAAAATAGGAATCGTTGGTGGAAATGGAGAAGGTAAGAGTACTTTGCTTAATCTTATTTCTGGAAAGTTAAAACCTGATATTGGTACAGTTCATCGTACGATTTATTTTGAATATTATGAACAAATTCAAGAAGGAATGAAGCCGGATTATGAGAAGATTGACCCCGAGTATTTATCGCGCTTAGATCTCCCAGAACATGAAGTTGAAAATTACAGTGGCGGGCAACAAACACGGCTGCGCCTCGCAGAGTACTTTTCGACGTACCAATTTGGCTTATTAATGGATGAGCCTACTACACATTTAGATACCGATGGCATTCAATTTCTAGTGGATCAGTTAAAATACTATTATGGTACGCTGATTGTAGTTAGCCATGATCGTTACTTTTTAGATCAAGTCGTGGACACAATTTGGGAAGTAAATAACGGGAAAGTGACCGTTTATCCAGGTAACTATTCTGCTTATCAAGCATTAAAAAAACAAGAATTAATTGAACAACAAAATGCGTTTGAAAAATTCACAAAAGAAAAACAACGTTTAGAACAGGCGGCGAAAGAGAAACAAGCGCAGGTTGAAAAAATGGCCAGCGTAAGTACTAAACAGAAAAACAAAGCTGTAAAACCTGATCGACTGGCTTCTTCCAAACAAAAAGATACGGTTCAAAAAGCAGCCCATAAAGCTGCGAAAGCCATACAAAAAAGAGCAGAACAACTGGATGAGGTTCAAAATGTTGCGGAAGAAAAAGTCATCAACTTTCCACAACCTAAAAATTTAGAGATGCATAATGACTTCCCGATTATGGGACACAAAGTTACGATTCAAAGGGGCTCTAAGGTATTATTTGACGAAGCGAGTTTTCAACTGCCATTAGGAAAACGAATTGGTATAACTGGTCCAAATGGGTCTGGGAAATCAACGTTGTTAGAGTATATTGTAAATGATGGGGAAGGTATTACCTTATCGAATAAAATCGTCTTTTCCGTTTACAAACAAAAGGCTTACCAACTATCACAAGACAAAACAATGATAGAGTATTTAAAACAAGATTCACATTTGGAGGAACCGGTTATTCGAGGCATTTTAAATAACTTAGGTTTTGATCAAACAGAAGTTGTAAAGAAATCAGTGGTCGATTTGAGTGGTGGAGAAGTTACTCGGTTAGTCATTGCGAAGTTATTTACAGATCCAAGTAATGTCCTTATCTTAGATGAACCGACGAATTTTATTGACGTACAAACAATTGAAGCCTTGGAGTTATTGATGAAAAGTTACAAAGGTACGATTCTGTTTACCTCACACGATAAATATTTTATGGAACGAGTGGCCGAACAGATATGGGAGATAAGAGATCAACGATTAAACTTGGTTGAGTACTAAGCTCATGATGCCCTTATTTTGAATGAGGGGCTATTTTTAAGCGTCTGGTGTTAAAAGGAAAAAATCTGAATAGGAGTGAATGGATATGGAAAATAATGTTTTGAAATTAGCTAGACATCATCATTTAGAAATCGATGAAACGTCACTAGAATTTATTAATATGGGATTAGACTTCCAAGTTGTATTTGGAACAGATGAAAATGGTACAGAATGGGTACTTCGTATTCCTAGAAGAAAAGATATATTTGAAAAAGTACAAATTGAAAAAAGTATTCTTGATCTTGTAAATGAGTTGGATAGTGATTTTCAAGTTCCAAATTGGGAAATTTTTACAGAAGAATTGATTGCCTACAAGAAATTAGAGGGAAAACCAGCAGTCACTACGGATATAGAAACACAAGAACAGGATTGGGTCTTCGATATTAAAAAGGTTCCAGAGAATTATATTCAAAGCTTAGGAAAGGCGCTTGCTACTTTACATGGCGCTTCTAAAGAAAAAGCCAAAGCAGTAGGACTTCCTGTTCAGTCTGCAGCAGAACTTCAAACATCCATGAAAGAACGGATGGATACAGTAAATAATCGATATAAAGTGAATAAGTCTTTGTGGGAAAGATGGCAGAAGTGGATTGATGATGAAGAAATGTGGCCAAAAGAAACAGGCTTTATTCATGGGGACCTGTTCCCTGGACATACACTGGTTGATGAACAGTTTAAAATTAATGGAATAATTGACTGGACCGAAGCAAAAGTTGCCGATGTATCCAATGATTTCACAGCATTTTACATGTTATTCAGTGAAAATCAACTGGAAGAGTTAATTGAGGCTTATAATAAAGCGGGCGGTTATACATGGCCGAAGATGAAACAGCATATTATGGAGCTTCTTTCTACACAAGGGATTACAATTGCAGAATTTGCGATGACATCTGGTTTAGAAGAGTACGATCAAATAGCTAAACAAATGTTTAGTCATGAGCAATAAAGATTTTGAAATAGAAAAGTAGACAAATCACCGAGTATAACGATTAGACAAGAAACTGAAAAAGTGGCTGAGACAACAGCTACTTTAGTTTGTTCTTACGAGGTTCCAATGAATCGATAAAATAAAAGAGGCGTCACAAAATCATTTAGATTTTGAACGCCTCTTTGTTTATTCAGAAACTGAAAATTTTTGTCCCAGTTCTAACAATATTTTATTTGTTATTCTCCACGATCCACTGTACCTACAATAGGTACGTTATCTAATACTTCTGTACCATGTGGAGATTCTTCGAAGTCTTCTTCAGCATAAACATTTCCAGCTTCGATTCCACCTTCGTGGACACCGTCTTCCCATCCTTCTGCATCTGTAACATCGTAAACAACGTCGCCTACTGCTACGTAAGCTTGACTTCCATCTTGTCCATCACCCATTAGGTGATGAAAAAAGAACCCCTTTCTGATATGGTTAATTCAC
>NZ_JVVG01000091.1:0-11767 GCF_001053265.1 Carnobacterium sp. 1290_CSPC | reverse complement strand
CAGGTAATCTAATGATTACCTGGCAGATATTACTCATCAGTCCTATTTGACGAAGAGCCATTGTTATAGTATAGGGCTTTTATTTTGCCAAAAATATGAATCAAAGAAAGAGGGAAGCTTTCATGAAAGAGACTAATATGTCTACTAAATACCAACCGAATGCGGTTGAAGAAGGTCGCTATGATCAATGGGTAGCGTCAGGTGTATTCGCCCCTAATGAAGATAAAACTGCTGAACCATATTCAATCGTTATTCCACCTCCCAATGTAACTGGTAAATTACATCTAGGTCATGCTTGGGATGTGACTTTACAAGATATGTCTATCCGTCAAAAACGGATGCAAGGTTACGATACTTTATGGTTACCAGGTATGGACCATGCGGGTATCGCAACGCAAGCTAAGGTTGAAGCGAAATTAGCCGAAGAAGGCATTTCTCGTTATGACCTAGGCCGTGAAAAATTCATTGACCAAGTGTGGGATTGGAAAGAAGAATATGCTGAAACAATCCGTCAACAATGGGGTAAGATGGGTATCTCTGTTGACTATTCACGCGAACGTTTTACCTTAGACGACGGTTTAAGTGAAGCTGTGCGTAAAGTCTTCGTTGATTTATACAATAAAGACTTAATTTACCGCGGTGAATACATTATCAACTGGGATCCAAAAGCCCAAACTGCCTTATCTGATATGGAAGTGATCTACTCTGATGATAATGGTGCTTTCTACCATATTTCATATCCATTAACAGATGGATCAGGTTCGTTAGAAATCGCTACAACACGTCCAGAAACCTTGTTAGGGGATACGGCAGTTGCAGTCCACCCAGATGACGACCGTTACACGCACTTAGTTGGTAAAACCATCACTTTACCATTAGTTGGTCGTGAGATTCCAATCGTTGCGGACGAGTATGTTGAGCGTGAATTTGGGACTGGTATTGTAAAAATTACCCCTGCCCATGACCCTAACGACTTTGCTGTAGGGAACCGTCATGATTTACCACGTATAAACGTGATGAACGCTGACGCAACTATGAACGAAAATGCAGGCGAATTTGCAGGCATGTCTCGTGAAGAAGCCCGTAAAGCAGTCGTTGCTGCCTTAGACGAACAAGGTTTCTTAATCCGTGTTGAAGAAATGGTCCATTCAGTTGGTCACTCTGAACGTACAGGTGTCGTTGTTGAACCACGTCTTTCAACACAGTGGTTTGTTAAAATGCGTCCATTAGCGGACGATTCATTAGAAAACCAAGACACTGAGGACCGTGTTGATTTCTACCCACCTCGTTTTGAAAATACCTTTAAGACCTGGATGGAAAATGCCCACGACTGGGTTATCTCACGTCAATTATGGTGGGGTCACCAAATTCCAGCTTGGTACCACAAAGAAACTGGTGAAATGTATGTCGGTATGGAAGCACCTGCTGACAGCGAAAACTGGGAACAAGATCCAGATGTTTTAGATACTTGGTTTTCATCTGCCTTATGGCCGTTTTCAACTTTGGGGTGGCCAGATACTGATGCAGAAGACTTTAAACGCTACTACCCAACTTCAACATTGGTAACAGGGTATGACATTATTTTCTTCTGGGTTGCCCGTATGATTTTCCAAGGGTTGGAATTCACTGGTCGTCGTCCATTCAAGAATGTTTTAATCCACGGTTTAATCCGTGATAGCCAAGGGCGTAAGATGTCCAAATCTCTAGGTAACGGGGTTGACCCAATGGATGTTGTTAACGAATATGGTGCTGACGCTTTACGTTGGTTCCTAGCAACTGGTTCAACACCTGGTCAAGATATCCGTTTCAACGAAGAGAAACTGGAAGCTGCTTGGAACTTTATTAACAAGATCTGGAATGCTTCTCGTTATGCCATCATGAATCTTGATGACTTAACTTATGATGAAATAGATTTATCAAACGTGACTGAAATCAAAGACCAATGGATTTTAACACGTCTAAATGAAACCATCGCTTCAGTTACTGCAAACTTTGATAAGTTTGAGTTTGGTGAAGCAGGTCGTTCATTGTACCACTTCATCTGGGATGAATTCTGTAACTGGTATATTGAAATGGCTAAAGAAACTTTACAAGGTGAGGACGAAGCTGCGAAAGCGACAACCCGTTCAGTATTGGCCTATACATTAAACAACATTCTACGTTTAATGCACCCAATCATGCCATTTGTAACAGAAGAAATCTGGGCGCATATTCCACATAAAGAGGCATCAATCGTTACAGCTGCGTACCCAACGGTAGATGAAAACTTATCTAATCCAAAAGCTGCTTCTGATATGAACTACGTGATTTCACTGGTTAAAGCAATCCGTAATGCTCGTAACAAACAAAACGTGGCCTTATCTAAACCAATCGAAATCATTGTGAAACCACGGAACGCTGAAATAGGTCAAGCCCTTGAAGACAACATTGCCTTCATTAACCGCTTCACCAACCCAGAAAGCTTTACGATTGATACAAGTGCTACAGCGCCAGATCAAGCGGTAACCTTATTCTTTGACGGTGGAGATATTTACTTACCATTAGCTGGTTTCATTAACATCGAAGAAGAAATTGCCCGTTTGGAGAAAGAATTAGCCAAATGGCAATCTGAAGTAGACCGGGTTGAGAAGAAATTGTCTAACGAACGCTTTGTGGCCAATGCCCCTGAAGCTGTCGTTGAAGAAGAACGCCAAAAAGGTCAAGATTACCGGGATAAATTAGTTTCTACTAAAGAAAGAATCGCTGAATTACAAGGCTAATTTGACCCAAAATAACCATTTGAGAAGCCGACTTAACTTAAATAGTCGGCTTCTTTTTTCGGATTGAATCACTTAGGCCATGCAGCAAAAATATACCCAGTGATTTACACAAATAAAATACTTTTAAAAGACTTTCCGTGCTAGAATGATGTCTGAAATATGATAATGAAAAATGGGGGCATGAAATTGGGTATTTTAATGCATAATATGGCGCAAATCGAACAATGGTTGGGCGTGTACACTAAGTCGACGCCAAAAGATTTTTCACGGATGGCAAGTGTGCTTGACCGCTACGACCACCCAGAGTTAAAAACACCCGCAATCCACGTGACTGGTACCAACGGCAAGGGGTCAACCTGTCGTTTTATCGAGCAAATGGCGACAGATCACGGTTACTCGACCCTCCTATTCACGTCACCACATTTGGCGTCCATAACAGAACGTATTCGTCACAATAAAGAAAATATCGACGACCAAGCCTTTATTCAACTCATGAACGAAGTCCGTCACCATATCGAAGCCCTAAAAATAGAATCTATGTCCTATTTCGAGGTCCTCACTGTAGCCTTCTTTATCTATGCTGGCCAAGCGGACGTCGATTTACTGATCATTGAAGTAGGGATAGGTGGCGAAAAGGACTACACCAATATTCTCCCACATGCCGTCCGGGTCATCACCTCTATTGGTAAAGACCACATTCCTAGTTTAGGTGAAGATGAATTTGCCATTACCAAGCAAAAAGCCGGCATAATGCACCATGGGGATACCCTGGTTGTTGGGGAAATTGCCCCAGAATACTTGGCTATTATCCAAGACAAAGTGACTCAAGAAGAAGGTCAATTGATTTCTTATAAATTGCAACCGCAGATGGATATTCCGCAACTTGGTTTTTACCAAGTATGGAATGCTCGGACAGCTTACGCTGCTTTTGCCGCTTTTACAAAGGGAAATGGCTTGTATTTTAACCAACAAACAGCCATTGAAGCCATTCAAGCGACAGCTTTACCAGGTCGTATGGAATTGATTGCTAACAAGCCAGCCACTTTTATTGATGGCGCCCACAATATTTTAGCCATTAAAGTGTTGCTGAAAGAATTAAAGGCGACTTTTGCGGATAAGAGAATTATCATGTATTTTTCAAGTTTAGACCGTAAGGAAATTAACGACTCACTAGACTATATCCAAGCACATTCAGACATCGAACTATATGTCACCACTTTTGATTATGAAGAAGCGAGAAAAGAAGACGATTATTTAGTCACTACAGATGCGAAATTTGTGAATAATTGGTATGATGATTATAAGCAATCCGCATCAGAAAATGTAGATGCCGTAGTAGTGTTCTGTGGCTCTTTCTACTTTATATCTGAAGTGCGAGAAAAACTACAAAGTGAGGATATCTATGAAAACATCAGTAATTTTTGATATGGACGGGTTAATGCTAGACACTGAGAAGATCTACGCCCAAGTAAACCAAGAAGGATTCGAATCGATAGGAATCGAATTCACCATGGATGACTACCTAAAATATGTTGGGGTTGGCGAAAAAGAGACCCTACAAATGTATGAGGAAGCCATTGGTGACAGAGAAGCAGCAGAAGCCTTATTAGCCCGCGAAGATAAACGTTACTTAGAAATCATCAAAGACCAAGCCCCTGATTTAAAAGACGACTTGATCAAAGTGTTGGATACGTTAGCAGCTAAAAATATTGATTGCTATGTAGCATCATCATCAAATATCGAAACAGTGGAGTATTTATTAGAGGCAACAGGTATCCGCAAATACTTCAAAGGTGTGCTTGGTGGTGACCAAGTAGAAAACGCTAAGCCAGACCCAGAAATCTATCTAAAAGTTGTGGCTGATTTCAACTTAGACAAAGAGAAAACAATCGTATTAGAGGACTCTATTCATGGCGTTAATGCTGCTTATCAAGCAGGTTTAGACGTGATCATGGTCCCTGATTTGGTAGCACCGGATGATGAAACTTACGACCGCGTTTTAGCAGTCGTTGGCCGTCTTGGTGACGCCTTACCATTTATCGATTAAGCAAATTTGACTGGTATCCTCGTGGGCCAGTCTTTTTTTAATACGAAAGTGCTTTTTGGCAAAAGGGGTAGATGTCGGCTTGCTAGGACCCCTATCTATGGCAGTTTTGCTAGCAAAGAGAGAAATCGTCCTTTTTCAAGAAAGTATTAGATGGGCTTAAAAGTATGCTAGAATATAATGAGAAAATGATGTCATAGAAAGAGGTTTTGTCATGTTAACAGATATTCAAATTGCCCAACAAAATGAGTTGGCGCCGATAAGTGAAATTGCTGAAAAAATTGGTTTTAATGTGGACGATATCGATTTATATGGAAAATATAAGGCCAAGGTACCTGCAAAAACCTTGGAAAAAATTGAATCGAATGAAAATGGCAAATTGATATTGGTGACAGCCATAAACCCGACGCCTGCTGGTGAAGGGAAATCGACAACAACAGTTGGTTTAGGGGACGCATTGAGTCGGCGCGGCAAATCAACCATGATTGCTTTGCGTGAACCGTCTTTAGGGCCAACTATGGGCGTTAAGGGTGGTGCTGCCGGTGGTGGTTACGCGCAAATTCAACCGATGGAAGATATTAACCTGCATTTCACAGGCGATATGCATGCCATTACAACGGCCAATAATACCTTGTCTGCCTTAATCGACAACCATATCCACCAAGGGAATGAATTGAATATTGATGTTCGCCGAGTGACTTGGAAGCGAGCGGTTGACTTGAATGACCGAGCCTTACGTGAGGTTACAGTGGCACTAGGTGGCGTTGGGAACGGCTTCCCGCGTCAAGATGGATTTGACATTACTGTGGCGTCAGAAATTATGGCGATTCTATGTTTAGCGACAGACCTAGAAGACATGCGTGCACGTTTTGCCCGGATTGTCATTGGGGAAAACCGCGACCGTCAGCCAATTACTGTAGCTGATTTGGGGGCTGAAGGTGCTTTAACCTTGGTCATGAAGGACGCAATTGCGCCGAATTTAGTGCAAACTTTGGAGCATACGCCAGCATTTGTGCATGGTGGGCCTTTTGCTAATATTGCCCATGGTTGTAACTCAGTTGTGGCAACACATGCAGCCTTGAAGTTGGCGGATTATGTGGTGACTGAAGCTGGGTTTGGGGCTGATTTAGGGGCCGAGAAATTCATGGACATTAAAGTGCCCGTCCTTGGAAAAGCGCCGGATGCAGTCGTTGTTGTGGCGACCATTCGTTCATTGAAAATGCACGGTGGTGTTTTAGTGAAAGACTTGAATGAAGGCGAAAATGTTGAAGCGGTGGCGGCTGGTTTTGCCAATCTGCAAAAACATATTGAAACCATGCAAAATTTCCAAGTGCCAGTGGTTGTTTGTGTGAATGAATTCGTAACGGATACGGAAGCTGAAGAACAGGTTGTCTTAGACAAATGTGCTGAGCTTGGGGTGGTGTGTGTGAAATCATCTGTATGGGCTGATGGTGGCCAGGGTGGTTTGGACTTGGCGGACGCTGTCGTTACCGCAATTGACGGTAATGACCAGGAATTTAAAGCGACTTATGCTTATGAAGCAACGAATTTAGAAGAGAAAGCCCGTGCCATTGTGCAGAAAGTTTATGGCGGACGCGATGTTGTCTTTTCTAAGAAAGCTCAAAATCAAATGCATCGTTTCGAGAAAAATGGCTGGGGTAGTTTACCAATCTGTATGGCGAAAACCCAATATTCACTATCTGATGATCCAAAATCCCTAGGTCGACCAAAAGACTTTGATGTGACAGTACGTGAATTGGTACCAAAAATCGGGGCTGGCTTTATTGTAGCCTTGACGGGTGATGTGTTAACGATGCCAGGCTTGCCAAAACATCCAGCAGCCTTGGATATGGATATTAAAAAAGATGGCGAAATCACTGGTTTGTTCTAGGGTTTCCTGTGGCATCAGCTAAAAATATAAGTGGATTTATGAGAGAGCGTGTAGCGAAAGTTGCACGTTTTTCTTTTTGCCAAAAAAATAAAGCGAAACCTGATTTCTATTCATAATTAGATTGGTCAAGTTAGCACTTTTACCACGTATAAATATGGTAGAGGGGTGTGAAAGGATGACTGAAAATCAAGTGTTATTAAAGACAACGATACATGAGCTACCAGAGGAAATTAGGCCGAGGGAACGGTTGATGACCCACGGGGCAGAATCGTTGACTATGTATGAGTTATTGGCTATTGTATTACGGACGGGGAACCGGAGTTTGAACGCCATTCAATTGGCTATGAAAATTATCCAGCATTTCGGGACGAGGTATGATTTGCGTACGGCATCTTACCATGATTTGATCCAGTTGCCAGGTGTTGGACCAGCTAAGGCGGTTGAAATACAGGCTGCTATAGAGTTTGGCCGGCGCTTATACCAATCTAACCAGGAAAAATTGGGCGTTATTATGTCAACGAAAGATGCGGGGAATTATTGTATTGAGAAGTTGAAAGACCTGCAGCAGGAAAATGTGATGGCCTTATATCTAAATACAAAAAACCAAATCGTTAAAGAGAAGACCATATTCGTTGGAAGTTTAAATGCTTCAGTTGCACATCCAAGGGAAATCTTTAAAGAAGGGGTTCGGGCGTCTGCTGCGCGAATTATTGTCGCCCATAATCATCCGTCAGGTAATCCGTCGCCTTCTCAGGCGGATATCGACTTCACCAGACGGTTGGCTGAAGTGGGGGAGTTGATTGGCATAGAAATATTGGATCACATCATTGTAGGTGGCGATGCTTTCTTAAGTTTACAGGAATATGGTGTTTTTGAATGATAAAAATAACTTTACTTATAATTTATCATTGCTAAATGTATTGATCCATGTTATACTAAAGTAAGAATTTTTGGATAGGTAAAAAGTTATACATTTTTAAAAGTGCTAGGCACTTAAAAGTTTTACTCGAGCCGTGCAAGAATTACTAAAGAAATATGTGCATGAGCACGAGGAGGATTCTATTATTATGGAACAAGGTAAAGTTAAATGGTTTAACGCAGAAAAAGGTTTTGGATTTATCGAACGCGACGGCGCTGACGACGTATTCGTTCACTTCACAGCTATTCAAGGTGACGGGTTCAAATCTTTAGAAGAAGGTCAAGAAGTTTCTTTCGAAATCGAAGATGGAAACCGTGGACCACAAGCAGCTAACGTTGTTAAAGCGTAAATCTAATTTAAATTTTAACAATTAGGGCAACAGCCCACAAGACTAGTTAAACATCTGTTTAGCTAGTCTTTTTTTTTGCTTTAAATTTGAAAGATATTGAAATATCGGAGATCTCTAGCGACCTAGAAGCAGCAAAAAGTTCGCATTTGTATTCAAGTATCATTCGATGTTTCAAAAATAGGCTCTCTTTTATTCGACCTATTCGTAGCTATATGGGCTTCTTATGCAGGGAATTTATTATCGAAAATTGATTCTAAACATTGTTCATTTAAAATGAAAAATTAATTTTTGGGACTATATATTGTGGATATTATTGAGATGATTTTAAAGGCTATCTCGATAATATCCTTTTTCTTATCCTTCATTTCAAATATGCTAACAAAATAACAAAACCCGCTTTGATTTGGTCCTAGCAACCATTCAAAGCGGGTTCTTTTAATTTACTGTCTCTTTTTAAGGAATAGGCTGTAAACCATAATCACTAATGAAATGATGATTAAAGCGATTGTTTGGCTATTCAATGATTCCGGAATAATGGAGCTTGCAGCGATAGCGATGATCAAGACCACAACGGCAAAGCTAGCCAGTAATTTCATCATTCTTGCTGAATTTGATTTTTTACCAGCGATTTCTACGCCTTCAGAACGGTAATCCATGAATAAGCTAGATAACCAGGAGAATACTGCTAGGTAGAATAGGAATTTGATAAGGCCTAAACCGGTTAGTAAGACTTGCGCGTTGGCCATTTCTAGGATGTTTTGCATGATGACCATTTCCATTGCGATAAATAATGGGGGCAATACTGGCAGTAAGTTATGCGTACCAATCACTAAATGAATCAATAACCATTGTAGGAAGAGTAATCCTTTTGCCAAAATAGTTACGGGACTAAAAATTAAAATGGCGATTAGGGCAACTTCGACCACACCTAAAATGACCATATTCTTAATGAGTGTGAGTCCTTTTTGCTTAGAAAATAATAAGTAGACCTGTGTAAGTAAAAATTGCCAGAATATTAATAGTAGAAAATTTGTCCAGTTAAATGTGTTGACTGCTTGTAATGTCATGAAGGCAGGGATTGCCATGAGACATACGAGTAGGACATGGAAAAGTGCTGGGACAAGAATTTGGCGGTTTTTGCTACCGGCCATGGATTTGATTGCTGCCATTTATTGTCTCCTTTCAACGATAAATAATCGTGGAGGTAGGTTTTTTTGGTTCAAAAAATTGAACATAGCTACATTATAACTTTTTTGGTCGCATTTTTCGAGATAAGATTGAACCGCTTCAAATTCTTCCATACCACCCGGATGACCAACGTATGAAGCAATCAGTAACACCCCCATCTTATCTAAGCGTTCAAGGACCGTTTGAATGGCTTTGATAGTGGTCTCTGATTGGGTGATGATCTCCTTATCTCCACTAGGCAAATAACCGAGGTTGAAGATGGCTAATTGCAATTTCTCATCGGCCGGAATGACTTGGTCTAATTCGCTATGGTCTTTTACAAACAATTTTGTATTTTTAAATTTTGCCTCTTCAGAAAGGCGTTTTTCAGCGAATGCAATCGCCTCTGCTTGTATGTCTAATCCGTAGACGATACCTTCTTGACCAACTAGTTGTGAAAGTTGCAGAGTATCATTCCCTTTACCTACTGTCGCATCTAATACATGGTCGCCTTTTTGAATTTTTTCTTTCATTATTTGATGCGTCACAGTGACAATATTTTGAAACATACCATTCCTTCTTTCTATATTAATAGCTTAATCTACTGTGGGTTTTCAGAAAACAATATTACACTAATATTACAAATATTAAATAATAACATCAACACAAATTAAGTCTTTCTTAATAAAATTATTTTAGATAGAATTTAGGTTGTGAAAGTTTAGTTTTTTTGACAATTAAAAAATTACAAGGGGGAGTATAATTGGTTATTGAGGAAAATAAAGCAGTGTCGCGCAAATCAATTGCGTCAATTTCCAAAAAATCAGCAACTTTAGGGGCTATCGTTTTAGGTTCTGCTTTTGCTGTATCAAGTTTAAGTGCAAATATCGATATTCCAACAGTAGAAGCGAGCGAAGGGAAGACGGTTACTTTTGCATCAACCAATAATGCTTTCTTAGATAGCATCATTCCGGATGCTTATAAGCTAGCAAATGATAACGACCTATATGCATCAGTAATGATTGCTCAAGCGATTTTAGAGTCTAACTGGGGTGTATCAGGTCTATCAGCAGCACCATACTACAACTTATTCGGGATTAAAGGGACTTATAACGGCGACGGTGTAACTTTCTACACACTTGAAGATGATGGTTCTGGTAACTACTACCAAATCAGAGATTCATTCCGTGATTACCCATCATACAAAGAGTCATTAAATGACTACGCGAATAAAATGGTTAATGGTGTTTCTTGGGATTCTGAATTTTATTCAGGTACTTGGAAATCAAATACAAGTTCATACACAGATGCGACTGCTGCCTTAACTGGTACTTACGCAACTGATACCCGCTATGGTGGTAAATTAAACAACTTAATTACGACACATGGTTTAACACAATATGATACACCTGCTGGTTCAACCTCAAGTACATCTGCATCAGTTTCTGGTGCAACTACAAACTTATCTGCACAAGGGACAACATCATCTACTAATGGTGGGAAGTCTTATACAGTTAAAGCTGGTGATGGTTTATACACTGTGGCACGCGCTTTAGGTGTAACTGTTGCGGAGGTTAAGGCGCAAAATGGCTTAACTTCTAACCTAATTCACCCAGGCCAAGTCTTATCTGTAGCTTCATCTAGCGCATCTTCATCGTCTAGTTCAGCAAGCACAGAAACAGCTACTAACACTGGTTCATCTGCTTCAACATCAGGTAAATCATACACAGTTAAATCGGGTGATGGCTTATACAGTGTAGCGAAAGCCTTAGGTATTTCTGTATCAGAAGCACGTTCATTAAATGGCGGTTCTGACTTGATCCACCCAGGCCAAGTATTTAAAGCTGGTCAGTCGACAACTTCTACATCAAGTTCGTCTTCTTCATCAAGCTCAAGAGCTAACACTGGTTCATCTTCAGCATCAACATCAGGTAAATCATACACAGTTAAATCTGGTGATGGCTTATACAGTGTAGCAAAAGCCTTAGGTATCTCAGTATCAGAAGCGCGCTCATTAAACGGCGGTTTTGACTTAATCCACCCAGGTAAAGTATTTACTGCAGGTTCATCTAGTCAAGCGACTTCTAGTGCATCTTCATCAACTTCGAGTGCTTCAACTAGTTCATCTGCTTCAACATCAGGTAAATCATACACAGTTAAATCTGGTGATGGCTTATACAGCGTAGCAAAAGCCTTAGGTATTTCAGTATCAGAAGCGCGTGCCTTAAATGGTGGTTCTGACTTGATTCATCCAGGTAAAGTATTTAAAGCTGGTCAGTCGACAACTTCTACATCAAGTTCGTCTTCTTCATCAAGCGCAAGTGCTAACACTGGTTCATCTTCAGCATCAACATCAGGTAAATCATATACAGTTAAATCTGGTGATGGCTTATACAGTGTAGCGAAAGCCTTGGGTATTTCTGTTTCAGAAGCCCGGGCCTTAAATGGTGGTTCTGACTTAATTCACCCAGGTAAAGTATTTACTGCAGGTTCATCTAGTCAAGCGTCTTCAAGTTCAGCTACGTCAGCTTCAAGTGCTTCAACTAGCCAATCATCTGCGTCAACATCAGGTAAATCATACACAGTTAAATCTGGTGACGGTATTTACACTGTAGCGCGTGCCTTAGGTATTTCATTA
>NZ_JVVG01000090.1:0-36911 GCF_001053265.1 Carnobacterium sp. 1290_CSPC | reverse complement strand
AATACCGCCAAACTAGGTGTTAACATTGTTTTCTGATAGCTAATTATAAACCTCTAAACCCACAAATTCTAGCCCTTTTTGACACAAATTTTATTTTTTATTCAATTTCATACAAAGTATCCGACAAGTCGCTGTTTTAGAATAAAAAGGCTCTTTCAAGCTCCCCGGTAGCGATTAAGAACAAGGTAGCGCCAATTCGTTTCACTAGCCAGCTATCAAAATGTCCTTTATCATATAAGATAGTTAGGCAAAAGATTTTAAGGAGGATTTCTCATGAAAAAGTATAACAATTTCATTAACGGTGTGTGGACAGCCCCTACCAATAATGAATACAAAGAAGTAGAAAACCCGACAACTGAAGAAACGTTTGCCCAAGTCGCATACTCTGCAAATGAAGATGTTGACCAAGCAGTTGAAGCAGCTAAGACCGCCTTTCCTGCTTGGAATAATCTATCTCTTGAAGAAAGAACCGGTTATGTAGAAAAATTATTAGATGAAATCAAAGCTCACAAAGAAGAGATTCGTGACATTATTGTTGAAGAATTTGGTGCTGCCAAGACCTTCTCCGAGTCAGGACAAGTTGGTTTAGCTATTGATGAAATGTCAGCTACAGTTGAGGCCATTAAAGACTACAATTTAACGCAACAAATTGGTAATACTAAAGTCATTAAAGAAGGTTATGGTGTAGTTGCTGCAATCACACCTTGGAACTATCCGTTAAATCAAATTCAACGGAAAATCACACCTGCTTTATTAGCTGGGAATACCGTAGTTGTTAAACCAGCATCTGATACACCACTTACTGCAGTTAAACTATTTGAATTAGCTGAAAAAGTAGGCTTTCCAAAAGGTGTATTCAACCTAATCCTTGGAAGTGGTAGTGGGGCTGGTAACTATCTAGCAGAACATGAAGATGTCGCCGTTGTTTCCTTTACTGGGTCAACAGAAGTTGGTCAAGGGCTATATGAAAATGCTGCTAAAGGAATCAAGCATATCATTCTTGAACTAGGTGGTAAATCTGCGTTAGTTTATTTACCTGGTGGCGATTTATCCTTTGCAGTTAAAAAAGCAATGGGCACTATTTTAAACAACCAAGGGCAAACTTGTACTGCACTTACAAGACTGTTAGTACCTAAAGACGAATTAGCTGATGTAGAAGCTGAAGTAAAATCTTTCTATGAAGAGAACGTCGTTATCGGTGATCCTGCTGATCCAAATACGCTTGTTGGCCCAATGGTATCTGCTAATCAAAAGAAAACAGTACTCGAATATATTGAAAAAGGTAAAGCAGAAGGTGCTAAAGTTTTAGTCGGTGATAAAAAACCAGCCATTGAAACTGGTCATTTTGTAACACCTACTGTCTTCACAAACGTGACTAATGATATGACAATTGCCCAAGAAGAAATTTTTGGTCCTGTACTTGTCATCATCACATACGATACTGAAGAAGAAGCCATTGAAATTGCAAATGACTCAATTTACGGCCTTTCAGGTGCAGTAGTTGGACCTACTGAAGATGCTTATAAAGTAGCTAAGCAATTACGAACTGGTAATATCTTTGTAAACAAATCAGAACGTAATCCGCTTGCGCCATTTGGTGGCTATAAACAATCCGGACTAGGTCGCGAAAACGGTCTATTTGGTGTTGAAGACTACTTAGAAACTAAGGCGATTTTCTTAGAAGATTAAAGAAGAATTTGTTAAGAAAAACTTATAATAGTTCATTAAAAAGAGCCCTGATATTAGGAAGTTTATCCTACTTAATATCAGGGCTTTAATTATATTCATCATAAGGAATGGGTATGAAGATGAAGAACATGTCAACAATCATGGAGTAATATACATTTGCGATAATTTACTCAAGAACAAATAATAGAAAATACCATCCAAGAAAGCTTAGCTCTAAAACACAAAATATGGTTCGTTTTTGATTACGATTGTTTTGGAGTCATTCGAAACAGCACAGCTCTAAAACTTACTTAATACACTTGTGCCGTATTCTTTTGTTTTGGAGTCATTCGAAACAACACAGCTCTAAAACTATTTTCCGTTCGAATATTCACGAATTGGAGTTTTGGAGTCATTCGAAACAACATAGCAAGTTAAAATAAGGCTTTGTCCGTAATCAACTTCTATAGTGGCGCTGTCTCGGCGCTTTTTTTGTGCACTTTTTTAGCAAGATAGTTACAACTTATTTGTTATCAATATAGCACATATCGTTCTTATTTAGAATAAAAGAATTAAATTTTTTTAATATTCAAAATTACCTAGTTAAACTTCTACTGATTTACCATAAAAAAAGAGCATACGCTCATCTGCTCCTAAAATAAGACATTTTAAAATTTACTTCCTCTTTGTCTCTATTACCCTCGCAATCTCTAAAGTAACTTTTAGTCAGAGAGCAACGGTCTTCTAAACCGTAGGTCGCTTTGATATAAATAAATCATTTTGCATTAAAATCATAATTTCTTATATCAACAATAACTATTACAACTAGGTAAACGGCCAATATAATTATAGAAAATTTATTGACTTGGTCGTTGTATGGAACGACGAATGGACTCGCTAGATAGAAAGCAAGTAGTATCCAAAATGTTATACGATACACTTTTCCTTTTAGTAGGTAACTTACATTATCACTGAAAACGAATACTCTAGCTAAACAACATGCCATCAGTAATCTTGATGGCATTTGTTCCAAAGCAATATTCTCTGACATAAAAAATAATGCACGATGTGCAATATTAAAGCTAAACCGATTGCAACATTTAAATATTTCTTCACAGTCATATTTACTCCCCTTCACAATTCCTATACATTACCTTGTTAACCCCCCTAGTTCTTTACCCACTTATTCATAATCCAAATAAGTAAACGATGCACAACAGCTATCCCGAAAACCACAAAAATCGATACTCCAGACTGCCAATCCAGCGGATGGTTATAAGAGACAAAGATTGGCGTAGCCACAAAAAATGCGAAAGCGGACCACAAAATAATTTTTAAGAATTTCCCTTTAAATAGCGTTTCATCCGGATTTGTAGGGTTGAGAAATATAGCTGCAAATACCATTCTTTGCATCACCATTCGTAATTCCAGATTCTCTGGATAAGAATATAAGGTAGCTAGATAAAATATTATAGCTACTACACCAGCAATATTAATGTATTTTCTAATTTCCATGTCTAATGCCACCTTCTCAAACAACACTTCCCATAATTGTCAAAAAGATTACGTTCTTTTTATCAGATACTTCCTTAGGTAATAAATGATCAACATAGTGAGAATCACTGTAAATAGTGCGATAGCAGAAATTTTGTTTAGTTGCAGATTATAAGGGGCAAATATAGCAGTGGATATAAAGAATACAAGCAGAATGCATATCAAAATTCTTGAAATTGTATGATTATAGATAGCATCTTTTTCTCTATCGATAAAGAAACCATTTATTAAAATAGTAACGGTAAACAGTCTATGCATGGCATCTTCTAATGCTCTATTATCTGGAAAAATAAATACAACACCAATATAGATTAGAAGCGCTACCCATATACTATTTTTAACAAATTTTTCAACAATCATTTATATCACTCCCACTGAACAACTTATCCTTAAAACTATTTATCTCAACTCGCTTCACTTTTGAAAAACAAGGCGTAGGTTATTGTACAAAAAATGATAAACAGCATTAAGTAGATTGCTACCTGATTGTTTTCACTCCAAAAAGTTTGACTAAAGAGTACTATAGATAAACCTAGCAAGATCCCTCTTATCCAACCTCGTCTCGTATTTAATAATTTACTAATTTGATCAATTGTGTAGTAGAAAGAACAAACTAATATAAATAGATACACTCTAACAATTAGAGACCATGGCAAAACAATTGATAGTACCACATAACCCAATATACCTAATAAATTGAGCGTCCATAGTAATTGTTTATTCATTTTTACTCCTCCCCAAACAAACATTTCTATTTTTTATTTAATCGTTAGAACTACTTCTTACTTCTAGTCTATCATAAAATTATACCTTTTAAAGTATAATTCAATTTTTCACATCAAAAAAGACGCCCAATCGATACCATTAATCAGACGCCTTAATCAAGGTTTTTATCATAGCTATTTCAAATACAAAACCAAGTTATACCATGTTTCACCGGCATGGGTTGAATCCGAAATACCTTCATTCACATAGCCATTCCGCTCGTAAAAAGGAATTAATCCCTCTAAACAAGTCAAGCTAATGCCAACTCGGCCGCTCTTTTTCGCACGATCTGCCAGTTCATACAACAACTTACTGGCAATGCCTTGACCGTGAAATGCGGGATCCACCACCAGACTCAACACACCCACATAGCCACCGACTGCCGGATTGGCTACCGTTTTCTCAAACAAGTCATCATGTAAATACCTGTCCTTAATCACCGGACCCACAACATAACCCAATATCGTCCCTTCCTGGTCTGTCGCCAGTATAAAAGTATCTGGAATGACCGCTATCCGCTCAGCCATAGCTTCTCGACTCGCTGCTTCCTCAGGGGTAAAGCCGCTCTCTTCAATGACCATAATACGGTCTAAATCATTTAATGTTGCTTGCCTAAAATTTATCTGCATATTTCCCCTCCTATAGACTCATTCTACGCTTTCACCATCAATCCTAATAATGATTCGTATATAGGTTCAGATTGGCATATTTCTGCCACAAAGTACGCAATAAAAGTGACAATGGCAATTGGGAGTAAATACTGGATAGAGCCCCCTGTCATTTCTAATATTAGAAAAATACCCGTTAATGGTGCGCGGACAATCGCTGCAAAATGCGCTGCCATCGCAATGACAGTAAAGACCGTAATCGTATATGCATCCACTAAACCTAAAGCATGTAATCCACTTGCATAAATATTCCCTACTAAAGCACCAAGTGATAATAATGGGAAAAAGATACCGCCTGGTATGCCTGACCCGAATGCCACACCGAGCATAACTAGTTTTGCCAGGAATAGATAGAGCAAGGTCAACAGACCCGGATTATCTAAAAATGGTAGCAAAATAAGTTCTTCGCCCGACCCGATTAACCGCACATCCATCAAAAGTACAAGTGCCGTTAGCACAAAGGGAAAAACCATTTTCCAAAAAGTAGGTGCAGTCCATTTACTATATATAGCTTTAGACCATAAGATAACTTTATTAAAAAGTACACCTGATAAACCTAACAAAATCCCTAAAATAAGTAAATAAGGGTAAGTAGCCATTTCCACATGTAAAGCTTGAGGAATAGTGATAGCAGCATCATCTCCAATCAGTGCTATCGATACTAAAGATGCTGTAATTATCGTTAAAGTGGCAGACAAAAATCCACGACGGGTAACCTTCTTCAATAATTCCTCTAAGCAGAAAATAATACCGGATACTGGCGCATTAAAAGCAGTGGCTAAACCGGCTCCTGCAGCCCCAACAATCAAGTATTTACCGGATTTAGCAGGCGTTTTGGTAACTTCTGCCACCCCTTGCCCGATTGAAGCACCGATTTGGACAGAAGGACCTTCACGCCCAAGCGTCAAACCTGATCCGATAGCCAATAAACCACCTAATAATTTATAAAATAAGACCGATGCCCATGAAAAATTGAGCTTACCGCTTAATTTCCCGGCAATTTGTGGAATACCTGACCCACCAATCATAGGTTCCTGCTTAGCTGTCCAAGCCACAATGCAGCCGATAACCGCAAACATCAAAACAAAGCCGATGCTATGCCAAATCGAAGTCTGTCCCCAGACCAAAACACCCTCAACCACATGCATGATTGCTGGAATAGCCAGTCGAAATCCAGACAACACAATTCCCACGATAACCCCAGTTACAACCGACAATAAACCCAAACGATAATTCAATCGTCCTTCATGCATCAATATCATACCCCTCTTTGACAAGTTTGACTCTTTAAATATATCTAAATAAAAAAATCCCAACCAAGAAAAAGCTCGATTGGGATTCTCTGTATAGCTACTGTGGTAGCATTATTTTTGTTTACGGCGACGTTCTGGAATACGTGCAGCCTTACCATGTAAGTCACGTAAGTAGAACAATTTAGCACGACGAACTTTACCTTCACGTAATACTTCAATTTTAGCTACGCGTGGCGTGTGTACTGGGAAAGTACGTTCAACACCAACACCGTTTGAAATTTTACGAACTGTGTAAGTTTCGCTGATACCAGCACCACGACGTTGGATAACAACACCGTCAAATAACTGGATACGTTCACGTTCACCCTCAACAACTTTCGCGTGTACACGAACAGTGTCACCAGGACGGAAGTCAGGTACATCGTTACGTAGTTGTTCTGAAGTGATTTGATCAATTAAATTACTCATTTAGATTCTCTCCTTCCAACAACACTCATATGGCAGTTTTGCCACAGCGGAATATCATAAAGTATGTGTTGAAACAACACCTTTAATAGTATATCAAATTTATCACTTATTGTAAATAGAAAGTTGAAAGTTTCTTGTTATAAATAGTGGAAGTCCTATATAAGGGTTTGTGATCACTCGTCTGCTTTATTCTAAAGTAACATCTTCAGACTAAGCATCCTTAATAGGAATCGTTTCAATAAAATACCCCAATTTCACCAACCAAATATTTGTTAGTTGCTCGTGTTCACGATACAATGATAGGTGAATAGGAAACGGTTACAAGTTTATACAAAGGAGATGTAGAAATGACAAATGACAAACAGCAAATAAACAATATCTATAAAGATTTATATTTAGAAGTATCCGATTTACGTAAAAACGTCTATAAGGATGGCCAAAACATTTATGCATCCTGGGATCCTTCCACTCTCCGTGAAGATTTTAAAGAAGCAGCCTTAAATTTTGCTTATTATGTTGCCCTTCGTCGCCGTGATATTCGCAACCTACAATTAAAATTGGGAAATCTTGGTCTTTCTTCACTTGGTCGTCTCGAAGGCCATGTATTAGCTACCCTTGATTTAGTCGCTTATCATCTCGCCAAAAGTGCGGACATGCCTGCAGTTGACATACCTGAACATATGACGAAAACCAGTCAAGGGCACGGCTCTACCCTAGACAAACTCACCAAAGATTTCTTTGGCCAAGGAGCTAACAACCGCTATTCACGCATTATGGTTACTATGCCCAATGAAGCTGCAACTGACCAAGACTTAGTTGACCGCATGGTAGAGGCAGGTTTAGACGTAGCCCGTATTAACTGTGCCCATGATGATGTATCTACTTGGGGGAAAATGGTTGAAAATATTCATCAAGCTGGCAAGAAATACGAGCGGGACATTAAAATTTTTACCGACATTGCTGGTCCTAAAGTACGAATTCAAGCCATCTATACTACCCTACAAAACCCCAAGCTTTATGAGGGAGATAGTTTTTTCCTCACAAGCGATACGACATTAAAAGACTTTTATGATTGTGAAATTGTCTTATCTTGTCCAATTCCAGAAATTATTCAAGATTTAAAGGTTGATGAGGCGGTGTCACTTGATGATGGTAAAATTATAGGTAAAGTCCAAAAAACTTATCCTGAAGGGGTGAAAATTCGCATCACCCAAATGGCATCAAACGGTAAGAAAGTGAAAGCCACGAAAGGCATCAACTTCCCTGATCGTGAGTTAAATATCCCTGTATTAACCGATAAAGATATCGATGATTTGGCTTTTTCAAAAGAAGCTGCTGACGTTATCGGCTTCTCCTTCGTCCACGACTTGGACGACGTTCGTCATATTAATCAGGCAATGGCAGAAAAAGTAACCGAAGAGCAAGATAAACTAGCGACGATCAAACTAGAAACCGTCTCTGGTTTTGAGAACCTCATCAACATCATTATCGAAGCCAACCGCTACCGACCAACAGGCATTATGATTGCCAGAGGAGACTTAGCTGTAGAAGTTGGCTATCTACGACTATCTGTTGTCCAAGAAGAAATTCTTTGGTTCTGCGAGGCTGCACAAATCCCTGTAATTTGGGCCACCCAGGTCCTGGAATCCTTGGTAAAATCAGGTGTACCTTCACGTGCTGAAATTTCAGATGTGTCTATGGGGGCACGAGCTGAATGTGTCATGTTAAATAAAGGTGAGAATATCCTCGAAGGGATCAATCTCTTACGGTCAATTTTAGAAGACATTGATGAACACCAATTCAAAAAGACAGCCTTAATGAAGCAACTAAACGTAGCCAAAACCATTTTCGAATAAAAAATAAACACCTACCTCTAATAACCTAAAGGTAGGTGTTTTATAATGTCTAACTACAGCATTTTGATTGTTATTGTCGCTTACCATCCTTGGTATAAGCAATTACTTTTGTCCCCTTGTTATCAGCAATTTCCTTAGCCCGCTTCATAGCATCCTCTTTTAAATCAAAAGTATCCGTAGCGCGTTTTGCCTTCACGGTAATTACTTGCCATTGTGCATGCTCATGATCAAACTTCACTTGAACGTCCTCATCCATCAAATCAGGATTGGCCGATTCAGTATCATGCTTATCGCTCTTTTTGGGATTGGTTGCATGTTTAACTTCCGAAATCTCTTTATCAGAAGCATTCTGATACCATTCTTTACCTTGTTGGATTGCAATTGGTATTAAATCTTCCTCTTTGTAACCTGAAGCTTCCATAGCATTCATGATCTCAATGATCTTCTTTCGTTCAACCTCATCAAAGTTTTTTAAGTTGTTAGGATAATCTTGCATATTCCATGGCATAACATCATCTCCATTCTTAACTCATATTGTATCAAGAATAGTGAACAAATAAAAAGGAAACCCATGTTGAAGTTAGTTTGAAACTGAGGACCACTCTTAACAGTCCTACTCAGTTTCTGCTTTAATTTCTTCTAACCATTTAGCCTGTTGGTCGGTTAATGGGTAATTTTCTAACATATCTGGCCGACGTTCATAGGTCCGGCGTAATGATTCTTTCCCCTTCCAGTCAGCAATCTTAGCATGGTTACCAGACATCAACACATCCGGCACAGTCATTCCTTTGTATTCAGCTGGGCGAGTATATTGTGGATACTCTAACAAACCAGTCGAGAAGGAGTCACCCGTAATCGATTCCTCGTTACCCACCGCATCTTCAAGCAAGCGGACAGTAGCGTCAATCACAATCATAGCCCCTAATTCGCCACCAGTAAGTACATAGTCTCCAACCGAAATTTCGTCGGTCACATATGACCGAATCCGCTCGTCATAGCCTTCGTAGTGGCCACAAATAAAAATTAAATGGTCATCTTCAGCAAATGATTCCGCATGTTTCTGCGTAAAAGTTTCGCCAGCTGGATCCATCAAAATCACCCGTTTTTTAGTATCAGGATGTTTACCCTCAATTTCTTCTAAGGCATCATTAATCGGATCCACCCGTAGCAACATCCCAGCACCACCGCCATAAGGATAATCGTCCACATGCCCGTGTTTGTTTACTGCAAACTTACGAAAGTCCGTCACATCAATATTGGCCACCCCTTTTTCCTGGGCCTTCCCAATAATTGACGTGTTCATTGGACCTTCAAACATCTCTGGAAAAAGGCTTAACACATCAATCTGCATTAGGCGTCACCCTTTTCCGCGTCCACATCATCAATCAGACCATCCATCGGGTCAATCACAACTCGGTTATCAGCCAAATCAATCTCTAACACAATATCTTCAATATAAGGAATCAAAATATCTTTCCCTTTATTTGGACGCTGAATAGCCCACACATCATTAGACGGTAGTGACGTAATCTCACGCACCTTGCCTAGATAAATCTCATCAGTCGTATAGACTTCTAGGCCAATAATGTCATCATAATAAAATTCATTCTCATCCAATTCGTCCGCCTCGCGCTCAGTGCCCGCAACCTTCAAATCAAATCCTTTGAATTTTTCTACATCATTAATATTATCCTTACCTTTAAAATGTAGGAGATTGAATTTCTTATGTAGGCGGTGACCATCCACCTCAACCATTTCAACCAATTTATCGCCGTTAAAAATTGCCAAAGTCGCGCCAATTTTAAAGCGTTCTTCCGGGAAATCAGTTGTCGCCATCACACGCACTTCACCGCGTAAGGCCTGCGTATTCACGATTTTCCCAACCAAATAATACTGCTCTTCAGCCATGCCCTCAATCTTCACCATATCTATTGCCTTCCCTTCTTACGTGTCAATCTTCCAATATTCAAACCGCTTACTAGAAAAAGACACGCCTCACATTTTAGCAACCACTATAGCCATATAAACCATCATGGTCAAACGTCAGTCTTATTTTACATGAATACACCGTAAAAACCAAGACAGTGCAGTTAATGCCTACAATAAAAGCATACAAAAAAAGACGCAGACATTTCTGTCTACGCCCTTAAAAAGCGAATTGCTTTGTTGCAAACTTTGTCTAAACTCAATTAAAAGTTGAGCTCGCCAGGGCAGACAGGTGTCCGCTTCAGAATAGTTTGCATCACACTTTGTGTGAGGCACCATTCTTCCATCATCTCCTGTCTATACGCCCTGTCTCACATCCTTCTAATCTTCTCTATCAATTACCAAGCGAGTTCTCTTTGGTCCTTCTACTCGGACTGAATAGATAATGGTACGGATTGCATTTGCAACGCGGCCACCTTTGCCAATCACCCGGCCAACATCATCAGGATGTAGCAACAAATGGTATTCTAAAAATTCATCTCCATCAACAATGTTCAATTGGACTTCATCAGGATGATTCACCAATGGTTTCACAATTGTTAGCAATAAATCTTCAATATTTGGCATATCATTCATAGTGTTTACGCTTATTTGTTAGCTGCTTTAGCTTCTAATTTGTTTTCGTGGTGTTTTTTCATAACGCCTTGACGAGATAAAATGTCACGAACTGTATCAGTTGGTTGTGCACCATCTTTTAGCCATTTTAAAGCTAACGCTTCATCTAACTCAATAGTTTCTGGTTGAGTAGTTGGGTTGTAAGTACCAATTTTTTCAATGATACGACCATCACGTGGTGAACGTGCGTCTGCTGCAACGATACGGTAGAATGGGTTACGTTTAGATCCCATACGTTTTAAACGAATTTTTACTGCCATGAGTAAGTTCCTCCTAAAAATTAAGTGTTTTTATATATTTAAAGCCTTAAAAGCTCATCACAAGTAAACATGATAACAAGTTTTTGTCAGCTTGTAAAGTATTTTCTCTTTACAGGGCAAAATTATTTTCCCCTGGGGTCGAAAATAGATTTACTTCCCTTTTTTCTTAGCTTTTTTCAGCTTGCGGGCCATTTGTTTGGCTTGTAATTCAGCGACGCGGTTCTGGTTACGGTTGCCACCGCCTCCAAATCCACCGAAGCCACCGCCTCCTAGGCCACCCATCATGTTTTG
This sequence comes from Carnobacterium sp. 1290_CSPC, assembly GCF_001053265.1. NCBI lineage: Bacteria > Bacillati > Bacillota > Bacilli > Lactobacillales > Carnobacteriaceae > Carnobacterium > Carnobacterium sp. 1290_CSPC. The sequence continues at coordinate 25,527 of NZ_JVVG01000090.1, read as the reverse complement.
AAGAGCACCCATGTTGCCGTTAGACATAGCTGACATGATTTTACGTGACTCGTTAAATTGTTTAATTAAACGGTTCACTTCTTGCAGTGTAGTCGCTGACCCTTTGGCGATACGACGACGGCGTGATTGGTTGATTGAATCTGGATTTTCACGCTCATACGGGGTCATAGATTGGATCATGGCTTTGGTTTGCGCCATTTGTTTCGGATCAATATTTAAGTCGTCCAAATTCCCCATTTTATTCATACCTGGAATCATCTTCAAGATATCCTTCATTGAACCCATCTTATTCATTTGGTCCATATTTTTGATGAAGTCATTGAAGTCATAGGTATTTTCCCGCATCTTAGCTGCCATCGCTTCTGCTTCATTTTCATCAAACTCAGCTTGGGCTTTCTCGATAAGGGTTAACATATCCCCCATACCTAAAATTCGGTTAGACATACGGTCTGGGTAGAAGCGCTCAATCTCGTTTAATTTCTCACCAGTACCCGTAAATTTAATCGGTTTACCAGTTACAGAAACGATAGATAAGGCCGCACCACCACGGGTGTCACCATCTAATTTCGTTAAGACAACCCCTGTGATATCCAACTCTTCGTCAAAGGCCTTAGCAACGTTGGCTGCTTCTTGACCAGTCATCGAGTCAACAGTTAATAAGATTTCATCCGGATTAACGGCTGCTTTAATATCTTTTAACTCAGTCATTAACCGTTCGTCAATTTGTAGACGACCGGCCGTATCGATGAAGACTAGATCATGACCATTCATTTTAGCATGTTCAATCGCTTGAGTAGCAATCTCAACTGGACTTACTTGGTCACCCAAAGTAAAGACTGGTAAGTCTAATTGTTGACCGATTGTTTGTAACTGGTTGATAGCCGCTGGACGGTAAATATCTCCGGCTACCAGCAAGGGTTTCTTGTGGTCATTTTTCTTCAAGAAAGCCGCTAACTTACCAACTGTTGTTGTTTTCCCGGCACCTTGAAGACCCGCCATCATAATCACGGTTGGTGGTGTGGTTGCGAATTGAATATCTTCGTGTTCTCCACCCATTAAGTCAGTTAATTCATCGTTTACAATTTTAACGACTTGTTGCGCTGGCGATAGTGATTGCAATACCTCACTGTTTAGCGCACGTTCATTGACACGTTTCACAAAGTCTTTCACGACTTTAAAGTTCACGTCAGCTTCTAGTAAAGCCAGACGCACTTCACGCATCATTTCTTTTAAATCGCCCTCGGTAATTTTACCCTTCTTACCCATCGTTTGGACAGCGCCTTGTAGCCTATCCGATAAACTTTCGAAAGCCATTCTTGGTAACACTCCTTATTTATTCATTCATCTTAAGCATTCAATTCGGATGCTTATTTGTTAAAATTCTTCACTTACTTCATCACGGTTATCGATCGCAATTAATTGCTTCATATAGTCTGCTAGTTGCGTATCATCTGGGTATTTTTTCGCTACATAGGCAGCCATCTTTTCCCCTACCGCTTCACGCGCATAATAATCACGCGCCAAGTGCAAATGATTTTCATATTTCAACAAACTTTTTTCGGTCCGTCGAATGTTGTCATAAACTGCTTGTCTAGACACATCAAAATGTTCTGCGATTTCCCCTAAAGAAAAATCTTCAGCATAGTACAGTTCAATATAAACACGTTGTTTTTCAGTTAATAAATCCCCATAAAAAATCAATAGGGTATTCATTTCATTTGTTTTTTGAATCTCCATCTAAGCCTCTTCTATCTGTCTAAAATTTGTCAAGCAGTTTTCCTTTACAAGTGTTTAGTATACACTATCAAACCCCTAGAATCAACGATATGGCCCAAGTCCTTTAGTCGTTTTTATCGGTTATCAACTTCAAGTATTTGATATACTTTATCCACAATATAAAAAGATCGGAGGCTAAATTTAGCCCCCGATCACGCACTTGCCTTAATAATTAAGCTTCCGGATCTTTCAACCCAGCTAATTTCTTCACTAAGTATACAATAATGGTCACAACTAGAACGATAGCTAGGATAATACCCCAAGTAACTAATGTCAATGGTTCTGTACCAAATACATTGTTTAAGAAAGGTACATAAACAACCAATAATTGTAGTACTACTGAGAAGGCCATTGCGGCTAATAGTAGTTTGTTTTGGAAGAAGGTCTTATCAAGTCCAAATCCTGATAAACGACGAACGTTTAAGATATGGAACAATTGCGCAATTGCCATGTAAGTAAATGTCGCAGTTTGTGCATAAGTTAAGCTCATACCAAAGATATTATGGAATAGGTAGAATACCCCGAAGGCACCTAGACCAATGATCACACCTGAGATGATAATCCGACTTAAGAATGTCTTATTGACTAAACCAGATTCCGGATTTCTTGGTGGATGTTCCATAACATTTGCTTCTGCTTTTTCATAGGCTAAAGCAATCGCTGGACCAATATCTACTAATAGGTTTAAGAATAAGATGTGTAGTGGTTGAATTGGCATTGGTAACATAAAGACAATCGTCGTTAGGATTGCCACAATCTCTACCATGTTACATGCGAATAAGAAGGAAATGTATTTTTTGATATTTTCAAAAATGATACGTCCTTCACGAACCGCGTCCACAATCGTACCAAAAGCATCATCGGTTAAAATCATGTCAGAAGCTTCTTTAGCAACCTCAGTACCACGAATACCCATAGCGACACCGATATCAGCACCGTTTAAGGCCGGCGCATCGTTAACCCCGTCACCTGTCATCGCCACAACGTCCCCTGAATCTTGGAAGGCACGAACAATTTGTAACTTGTTTTCTGGTGATACGCGGGCAAATACGGCCACATCGCGAATTTTGTCGATAAAGTCTTTATCCTCATGGATCGCATCCAATTCTTTACCAGTCATGGTATTTTCATGGTTTTCAATCCCAATATCGCGGGCAATAACAGATGCGGTTCTTGGGTGATCTCCTGTAATCATTTTCACCTGGATACCGGCCGCTTGTGTTTGGGCAATAGCATCTTTCACGTCTTGACGTGGCGGGTCAATGATACCGAATAATCCGTCCATGGTTAGCTTGTCTGTATTGTTGTCCAACCAAGCTTCCATGTCGTCAGCGACTTTATCCGCGTCCCCTTGGTCTTTAAGGGTATATGAAGCCAAGGCAATTACACGGTTACCGTCTGCTGTCAGGTCGTCATTCTTCTCTTGCCAGAAATCTTCTTCACCGTTTTCAGTTGCCACTAAATCTAGGACCACATCCATAGCACCTTTTACGATTAGGCGGTGGATGTTATTTGGAAATTGGTAAAGTGCTGCCATATATTTCTTCTCAGAATCAAATGGAATTTCTTGGACAAGTTTGTAGTCATTGTCTTTTTCCCACTGTGGTGATAGACCGACTTTATGGCCTAATACCGTTAAGGCACCATCTGTTGGGTCACCTTTAATGGTATATGGGTCTTGATTATCTTCGTCTTCTAATTCAGCTGCTTCTTCATCATCTAGTTGATCACGTTCGATTAAACGGGCATCAGATGACAAGTAACCGTCCGTAATCAATTTCAATAAGACAGCCTTGTTGTCGCTTAAATCGTCAACATCTTCAATTGAATCAATATCGAAAGTTACTTTTTCCGCATCTTTTGTAATATCGCCTTCAGGTGTATAGCCTGAACCTGAAACTTCATATTGGGCATCATTTTTAATAATGATACTTTCAACCATCATTTGATTTTCTGTTAATGTACCCGTCTTATCTGACGCTATGATCGACGTAGCACCTAAGGTTTCAACTGCAGAAAGTGTTTTAACCAAGGCCTGGTGTTTAGCCATTGTCTGCATACCATTTGATAAGGTAATGGTTTGAACAGCTGGCATAGCTTCAGGGATTGCTGCTACCGCAAGGATTACTGCAATATGTAAGATTTCGCTTGGCGGGTTGCCGTTGAATAAACCAATAGCAACTACTAAAGCTGCTGCTATGAAAGCTACGACAATCAAGGCTTTACCTAATTGGTCAACCTCTTTGTCTAACGGGGTTTGCATGTCCTTTTCACCCGTCATCATTTCAGAAATACGACCAACTTCAGTTTCCATTCCAGTACCAGTTACAATAACTTGCGCCTTACCACGCGTCACTGCAGTACCTGAAAAGACCATATTTAACCGGTCACCAATTGACTCTTCTTCGTCGTAAGTCGCATCTGGGTCCTTGTCCACAGCTTCAGATTCACCGGTCAATGACGCTTCCATGACTGCAAAGTTGTTGCTTGTAAGCAAACGACCATCTGCAGCAATCGCGTCTCCTTCACCAAGAACCATCACGTCTCCTGGGACTAACTGAGAAGAATCAATTTCAATCTCTTCTCCGTTTCGGATCACATGTACACTAGTATTGACCATATTTTGCAAGGCTTCCACAGACTTTTGGGCTTTAATTTCTACAAAATATCCAGTCAGCACCGAAATGAGAACGGCCAGCATCACGGCTATAGCTTCAATCCAATCACCCATTGCAATTGAAATTATGGCTGCGACGGCTAGTAAATAAACGATAATGTTATTTAAATTATCTAATAGGATCTCCCACTTAGACTTACTATCCGATTCTTGTAACTTATTTTCCCCATAAGTTTCTAAACGTTCAGAAACTTCCTGATCACTCAATCCTTCAGTCTTCGATGTTTCTAATTCATCAATGACCTCTTGTAACTTTTTTTGATAAATGTTTTTGCTCATCGCCTCATCCTTTCTTTAATAGAACGTTCAGCTCTATTTACATATTATGTTAACATAATATTTTATTCATTAAAAATGATTCAACTTGCGAATACGACATTTTTAGCCATAGCTAATCTCAATCATAAATGCTTCCTACCAAAAAAAGGCTGGAAGATGACTTCCAACCTTATATATATCTGACTTCATTAGCGGAACTACTGACTAGCTCATCCTATTCAAGAACCTATACCTATAAAATTAGGACCGCTATCTTTCAATCATCTGCCTATTTTACATCTTTTAAAGCACGTTTCGCTAATAGCAGTGAACCAGTAATCCCAGCATTGTCACCTAGCTTAGGTAACTGGATATAATCTGTCATTGCTGGCAATTTAACATAATTAGCAAGCGCTTTTTCTACTTGTGTACGAATCTTATCCAATAATTGATCTTGATGCATAACACCACCACCTAGTACGACGCGTTCCGGCGCTAAAGTTAAAGTATAATTTGCAATCGCTTGCCCTAAATAATTTGCCACATAGTCCCAGACTTCATGATCTGAAGGTAAGTCAGCACCTTTAATTCCTGTTCTCTTTTCAATGGCAGGTCCTGACACAAGTCCTTCAATACAATTACCATGGAATGGACAAGCCCCTTCAAAGTGGTCATGAGGGTCTTGAGCAACTTTAATATGGCCCATTTCCGGATGACTGTGTGCATGGTAAATTTCCCCGTTCATAGAGAAACCACCACCAACACCAGTCCCAATAGTTAAATAAAGGCAAGATTTAGCACCTTTTGCAGCACCCATCGTGTTTTCAGCAAGTGACGCGCCATTTACATCCGTTGTCCAAGCAATCGGTTTATCACCAAACCACGCTTTCATTTGCCCAACAAAATCATAATTTTGCCAAGGCAATTTTGGCGTTGAGGTGATATAACCATAAGTTGGCGAGTCATGATTGATGTCGATCGGGCCAAAAGATGAAATACCAAAACTTTCCACTTCATATTGGTCAAAGAAATCTTTTAATTCACCCATGGTTTCTTCTGGAACCGTCGTATCAATACGCACTTGGTCAATAATATTTAAGTCTTCGTCAGCTACCGCACAGATAAACTTCGTGCCACCAGCCTCTATACCACCATATAATAAATCTCTTGTCATGATTAATTGCCTCCATTGTTGTAATCTTTTCCCATATTATACAATACTTGCTACTATTATAAAAAGAGAGGCCGACACTTTTGTGACCGCCTCTCTACAAATTTGTTTTTGCTAAAGAATCTATTCAATAACTTAAACTTCTTCAAAGAATTGACCTGGATGTTCAATTGCCCGCACTCGAACAATATCTGGGATCTCCTCTAATCTTGCGACTAAACGCTCAACTTTCTCATAATCTAATTCCTCTAAATCAACCAATGTATATGCAAAGTCACCACGACCACGGTTCACCATATTCGCAATATTCATTCCTTGTTCCGCCACGAAAGTTGAAATCTTACCAATCATGTTTGGAATGTTACGATTAATAATTGTGATACGAACTGGTGAATTAAAGCTCATTTGTACAGATGGGAAGTTAACTGAATTTACAATATCCCCTGTCTGTAAAAAGCGTTTTAAGTTTCCAGCTGCCATACGGGCACAATTGATTTCTGCTTCCTCAGTAGAGGCACCTAAATGTGGTAACACACGGATTTTTTCATTGTGTAATAAATCTGCATCCGCAAAGTCCGTAGTATACCCACCAATACGGTTGTCATTAACAGCTTTTAAAACTGCTTCTTTATCTACAATCGGACCACGAGCAAAGTTATATAATTGCACATCTTCTTTCATCATAGCCAACTCACGTTCGCCAATCATACCACGAGTTGAATCCATTAAAGGTACGTGAACAGTAATAAAATCACAGATTTTTAATAAATCATCTAATTCCATCACACGGTTAACACGACGCGAAATACTCCAGGCAGTATCCACAGACACATATGGGTCATAACCATACACTTCAATCCCTAAACGGTAAGCATCGTTAGCGATCATAGCACCAATAGCACCTAAACCGATAATACCTAGTTTCTTACCTTCTAATTCATTTCCAGCAAATTGTTTCTTGTTCGCTTCAACAATCGCTTCAACATCATCATCTGGACCAAACTTGTAATTTTGTATCCATTCATGTCCTTGTAAAATAGGACGAACAGATAACAATAAATTAGCTAGCACTAACTCTTTAACCGCATTCGCATTCGCACCAGGGGTGTTGAAGACAACAATTCCCGCTTCAGTAGCGCGTTGAGTTGGGATATTATTTGTACCCGCACCAGCTCGCGCAATCGCTTTTAATGAATCGTTAAATGTCATATCATGCAGATTTTTTGAACGCAAAATCAATGCATCTGGATCATCATTTTCATTAATAGCATATTTTGCTCGTTCAAAACGTTCCATACCCTCAGCAGCGATCGCATTATAAGTCGTTAATTGATAAACTTTATCTTTTAATTCCATTTGTTCAATAATTCCTCCATACTTTACAGCGGGCACAACATCCGGTTACATGTCGGTTGATTACGCTCATTACAATGTAAGCCGACTATTTAAGTCGTTGACAGACTATTTATTTTCTTCTTCAAATGCTTTCATAAATGCTACTAGTGCTTTAACCCCTTCTAATGGGAAAGCATTATATAAACTAGCGCGCATACCACCCACTGAACGGTGACCTTTTAATTGTTTAAATCCTGCCTCATCCGCTTCAGCAATAAATTTTTTATCTAATTTAGGGTCGTTCGTTAAGAACGGGATATTGGTTAATGAACGGTTTTCTACTTTTACATGATTTACAAATAAATCAGATTGATCAATGTAGTCATACAATAAGTTCGCACGTTCTTTAGCATTCGCATACATTGCTTCTTGTCCGCCTTGCGCTGCTACCCATTCTAATACCAAACCAACCATATAAACTGCAAATGTTGGTGGTGTATTAATCATAGAACCTTTGTCTGCTTGTGTTGCATAAGAGAAGAAGTCTGGTAAGGATTTATCTTCTTTCAGTAAATCTTCACGTACAATAACAATTGTAACCCCTGAAGGTCCCAAGTTCTTTTGAGCACCCGCATAAATTAAACCGAAATCTTCTACTTTATAATCATTCGCTAAAATATTAGATGACATATCCGCTACTAAAGTCACACCATCAAAAGTAGGAACATCACGGAATGTAACACCACCAATTGTTTCGTTAGTTGTGATATGTAAGTAAGCAGCTTCTGGATCAACAGCTTCAGCAGTAATTTCTGGAACTGCTGTGAACCCCTTTGCCTTAGAAGATGCAATGACATCAACCGACACATCATCTAAATTTTCGGCTGCTTTAATGGCTTTTGTAGCCCATGAACCAGTATTCACATATTGAGTCTTTTGTCCTTTCGCAAGGTTTGCTGGTACCATGGTGAATTGTTGTGTTGCACCGCCCTGTAAGAATAAAACTTTATAGTGATCAGGAATGTGCATCAAATCGCGTAGTAATTGTTCAGCTCGTTCGATAATATCAACGAAGGAGGAAGAGCGGTGACTCAATTCCATCACGGACATTTCTGTACCGTTGTAATTTAAAAGTTCCGCTTGTGCTTGTTCTAATACAGCCTTGGGCAATACTGCCGGACCGGCTGAGAAATTATAAACAGTTGTCATTTAATTTCCTCCATCTATTGGTTTACATATTTTGAACGACTTCACATCGTCACCACTATTATATGCTTTCATCTAATTTTAATCTACCCTAATCTCAACTTATTTTTCTCTAATTTTTTATTCGAATAACACTTTGTGCATATGAAAACAGAATAAAATCTTTAATTTTATGAGTTTTGTACGTTAATAAGCCCATATTTCACAAATCAATTATATTAAAGTTCGTGAATTAAAAAATAGAAAAGATACTGATTTCTAACCAATTAGTACATATATTGTCCTTTCTAAATTTTATAAGTTATAATTTTATAAAAAGATGTGTAAGGGGATGGGAACATGAAATTGTATATGAAGCAAAAGTTATTTTCGTTGAAGCAGGATTTTAATATTTACGACCACAATCAAACACCCCTATTTCGTGTATCTAGCAAATTATTTTCAGTTGGTCGCCAATTACGGATTTATGATGTCCTAACAAATGAGGAACTGGCTTATGTTAAAGAATCGCCTTTTCGCTTTTTAACCCACCTAAAGGTCTACAAAGGCAATGATTATATAGCTACTATCCAACAAAAAATGACCTTATTTAAAACCAAAATGGCCATTGAAGATATTGGATGGACTATTCAAGGAGACTTTTTAGGTTGGCAATATGTCATTACAGATGAAAAAAATCAGACAATTGCGGAGGTTAAAGCAAAAATGCTATCTTGGTCAGATACGTTTGAAATTACGATTGATGATACTCAAGTAGACCCCATTATTGTCCTCGCGATTATTCTTGCGATTGATACTATCCGTGACAAGCAACAATCGAGTTGAAAAACGTAAAAATGGTGACCGATAACAAAGCTGAAATCGCTATAATAGAGGTGTACTGAAAATACACCCCAACAATTTTCAGTACATCAATTCACTTTAGCGCCACAGCTGAATATTTTTCTTCATCAAAAAAACTAGCCTGCTCTCATTCCAGGCAAGTTTTTTTGATGGAAAATTTCAGAAATAGCATAGAGATTTGTCTAAAAGTAACACTTTAAAGTGATCAGATAGCGAAAATGCCTTAAATTAACATCCCCACCGGCAATAGTGACCAGAAATATGATTAACCAAAATTCAATTCTTTATTCTATATTCAAAAAAATAGACTAACTTGACCATTCATCTATGGCTTAAGTTAGTCTATTGCTATCTATTCAAATTAAACTTCTACAACATCTTTAATTAATTGGTAAATGAATTTCTCTGCATCAAATACTTGCAGGTCATCCACTTTTTCACCAAGTCCGATAAATTTAACGGGAATATCCATCTCATAACGAATTGCAAAAATCACGCCACCTTTGGCAGTTCCATCAAGTTTGGTTAAGACAATACCATCGATATCTACAGTCTTATCAAACTCTTTAGCTTGGACTAAGGCATTTTGTCCTGTTGTTGCGTCGAGTACCAATAATATTTCATGAGGCGAACCAGGTAATTCCCGTGTTAAGATACGCTTCATTTTATCTAATTCATTCATTAGATTAATTTTAGTTTGTAAACGTCCAGCTGTATCTACTAATAAGTAGTCATAACCACCTTCACGCGCAGTTTTAGCAGCGTCAAAAGCCACAGAAGCCGGGTCACCTTGCGCCTTACCAGTCACAATTGGTACATCAATACGGCGTGCCCATTCTTCTAATTGCTCAATCGCACCCGCACGGAACGTATCCCCTGCAGCAAGCAAGACTTTTTTACCATCTTGTTTTAATTGGTAAGCCATTTTCCCAATGGTAGTTGTTTTCCCGACACCGTTCACCCCAACAAATAAAACAACTGTTGGGCCATCTGGATTTTCATTGATTTCAATACTCGGCTCGCCACCTTTGTCGTAAATCTCCACCATTTTTTCAATGATGACATCTTTTACTTGCTCCCCTGAACTAGCACCGCGACGTTGTATTTCCTCACGCACTGCATCAGATAAGGCAAGTGTCATGTCAAAACCAACATCAGAAGAAATGAAAGTCTCCTCTAAATCATCAAAAAATTCATCATCCACTTGGCGGAAACCAGCAAATAATTCATTCATACGGTCAGAGAAAGAACGACGTGTTTTCTCAACACCCTTATCGTACTTTTCAAAGACAATCTGCTCTTGACTAGGCGATTCAGATTGACGCTGTTGTTCAACAATCTCATCCTCACCCGTAAACGCGCGTTTAATACGGTCAAATAATCCCATCATATCACTCCTTTACTAAAATAAAATCTCGTATGTAATCATAAAACTATAGGTCAAGTAATATATCAACGAACCTACTCTATATTATAAAATAATCGACCAGAATACTTTTAAAATATTATCCATGGAAAACAATTGAAACAGATTTTCAAGAACCAAATACCATTTGATAAAGTTGACATTAGGATACAAATTTTAAATTTATTGTACTGACTACTTCTTGTATTAAATAGTGTCAGTCGTGTTCAACATAAGGTTGGAACTATCCTAGCATGCCTTAGCAGTGAAAAAGGATGACTGACCCATATCAGAGAGTTGGCATTTATGCCTTACTCTCTGAATCGTCAGACAAGGAATTAGACTTTGGCTAATTCCGGTCCCACTGCAATTAAGGCAATGCTAGAAGTAGTGAAAGCCTACAGCTTACCTACAATTTTAGAAATTTAAAATAGTTATTATAACTATTAATTATCTGTTTCAAAGAAAACAAAATGGTCAATTGCTTTAGCAACCCCATCATTTTCATTAGAATCTGTGATATAATCAGCGAACGCTTTTACATCTGGTCGACCATTTTCCATCACCACAGATGTGCCTGCCCACTTAAGCATAGCTAAGTCATTCTCCTCGTCACCAATTACCATCACTTGGTCTTTAGTTAATTCTAAAATATCCGCTAAATGACTCACACCAGTCCCTTTATCAATTCCTTTAGGCATGATTTCTAATTGGAAAGGATGGCTACGCATCACTTCGAAATCTTCATATACCCAGTTTGGAATTTGATCAATCATACGTATTAAATGGTCCGTTTCTGTATTCACGACTACTTTAAAAATAGGCGTTTCTGGATCTAAATTGTCCATATCAAATTGTTTGAATGGTAAGAAATTCATTGTTTGTTGATAAAGACCTGGATGGTTTTCAGGGAATGGGAATTGATAAACTGCATCGATTAATACCGCTTCAAGTGGTAATTCTAGAGACGCCATCACGTCATATAACCGTTTAGCATCCGCCATAGACATGGTCACTTGGCTAGCCACCTTACCAGTCTTATTTTGAACGACTAGTCCACCGTTATAAGTAATTGAATAGTGGTCATCAGTATTTGTCTCTAAAGTATCCAAGAATTTTTGAATTGCTTCAAGTGGTCGCCCAGTACAAATTGCGACATCCACACCATTATCAATCGCCTTGCGGATCATTTCACGGTTACCCTCACTAATCGTCTTATCATTCCGTAACAAAGTGCCATCTAAATCAATTGCAATTAATTCAATCATAATGCCCTCATATTTCTGTTCAATATTTTTACTAAATTACTTACATTTTGCCACATTTCCCCATGAAAAACGAATAAATCCTCTTTAATTTGATGATTCTAGTAATTTCTCATCAAATTCTTCTAAACGAACAGCCGCCAATTTAGACACACCAGAATCCTGCATGGTTACGCCATACAATATATTTGCTGACTCCATCGTCCCCTTACGGTGGGTAATCACAATAAATTGCGTCTTATCTGCAAATTCACGTAAAAACCGACCATAACGAGCTACATTGGCTTCATCAAGTGCCGCTTCCACCTCATCTAAAATAGAAAAAGGTACAGTTTTCACATCTAAAATCGCAAACAATAAGGCAATTGCAGTTAAAGCTTTTTCCCCACCTGATAATAAGGATAGGTGTTGCAGCCGTTTCCCTGGCGGTTGAGCTTCAATGTCAATTCCCGATTCTAACAGATTATCCGGCCTCGTCAATTTCAGACTCGCCCGACCTCCACCAAATAATTTAGGAAAGATATCTTCAAAAGCATCCCGAATAGCAATAAAGGCTTGTTCAAATCGTTCAGCCACCTCTTCATCCATTTCAGAAATTGTTTGATAGAGTTTTTCTTTAGCCGCTAACACATCATCTCGTTGCTTTTGCATAAAGGTAAACCGTTGATTTACTTCTTCAAACTCATCAATGGCTGCTAAATTAACCGGTCCAATTTGTTCAATTTCTTTTTTTAACTGACGAACTTTTAAGGATGCTGATTCCATAGACATGGTTAATTCTGACGTCGCTCTTGCCCGTTCAAAGGTCAGACCGTATTCTTCCCGAAGGTGGGTTAAATGGTTATCAATCGATACTTCATATCGAGAAGCTGTTGCCTCCACCTTAGCTTGCTTTTCAAGCAAGTCTTGGAGATGTGTATTCATTTCTTGGACTTCTTTGTCTAAGGCATCAGCCTTATTCTGCGCCTCATTGCGGACTTTTCGGACCGCTTTTAATTGAGCTTCACAATCTTTCTGTGCTTTCACAGCTGCTTGATAGTCAGCTTCCAAGGTGCCAGAAGTTTCAGAATTGGATAAAATAGCTTCACGCATCAATTTTAGTTCTGCTTCTACTTGGCTTACCTGATTTTCTTTTGCTGCTAATTCAGCTTCTTGACCTGCTAATTGACTTTCAACTTGAGTGTATTGCGATTGCATGACCGCTAAATCTGTTTCAGCAGCCTGCAATTGCCCTTGTAATTGCACCCTTTTTTCCGCCTTATCAGTAGCGGACAAGTTCATATCCTCAATCAGATTTTTCAATTGATCTACTTGATCGTCAACAACTTTTAAATCCGCTTCTAACTTCGCTTTTGCTTTTTCTTGTTTCGCCTTCGTTTTTGAAGCAGAAGCTTGCAGGCTTTCACCAGTTTTTAAAGCTTCATTTAAATCAGCAATTTGCCCGGTTAACTGGTCAATTTGACTCGTTAAAGTCCGTTCACTAAAGCGTGCTTCATCACCTTGTGCTTTGATTGTTTCAAGGTCTTTCACCATCTCTTCAGATACTTGCGACGCTTGGTGCATCTCTTCTTGCAAGTTGGTTACGGTTGCGGTCAAGGCCTTGATTTCCTGACTTAAGTGGTCGATGTCCGTTTTCCGGGACAATAAACCAGCATTGTTATTCCGTTTCGTTGCCCCACCAGTCATTGACCCTCCAGCGTTAATCACATCTGATTCAAGGGTCACAATCCGGTAGCGAGAATATAGTGCTTTAGCAATCACACGGGCATTATCAAGATTATCAGCGACAATGACATTACCCATTAAATTGGCCATAATTTGTTGGTATTGACTATCAAAGTCTACTAAATCAACCATCACGCCGATAAATCCAGGCATTGACTGAATTTTATTCAAGTCATTGGGATTTACTGACCGGCCTTTAATCACATCAAGGGGTAGGAAGGTTGCCCGCCCTGCCCGTTGCCGTTTCAATTCACCAATTAATTGGCTAGCTACCTGACCATTTTCTGTAACAATATTTTGCATAGCGCCAGCAAGTGCGGTTTCAACGGCTCCAGTATAAGTATCTGGTACGCGGAGCAATTGGGCAACTGCCCCGTGGACACCCTGAATTTTATCTGATAGGTCTAAAGCGGCCTTAACCCCCTGGTAGAAACCAGCATGGTCCCGGTCCAAATCTTCCAGCGACTCTTTACGGGCAGTAGCCTGCATTAGCCGTTGATTCGCTTGGTTCATTTCTTGATTAGCTCGGTAAGCCTCATCTTGCTTGGCTTTTACCTCTTGATCTTTCATTTGATATTGGTTAAGCAAAGACTCTATTTCTTGACCCATACTTACCTTATCCGCTTCAGCCTTATCAAGTTGGGCTTTCAATTCAGCTAAAGTAGTTTCTTTAGCTGTTCGTTCAGACTGGTTTTTTTCAACTGAGGCGACTTCATTCGCTATATCCTTCTCAAGCTGGCTTAAGTCATTTTGTAGACTGGACTGTTTTTGTAGTGCTGTAATATATTCGGTTCTCTTAGCTTGAACTGCTGCTTCAGAATCATCTGACAGGTCTTCAAGCGCAGTCAGTAGACCATCACGGTTAGCCTTTTTATCTGCGATATCCTTTTCCATATCCGCTAATTGGGCTTTTAATTGGATAATGGAAGCTTTAAAGTCTTTTACCGCAGCCTTCAAACTATCAAGATTCTCAGCTTGGTTGGCTTGGTTATTTTCCTTGAAAAGGACTTTTTGGTGGTGAACTTGAATTTTAGCTTGTAATTGCTCAGCATTTTTCACCAAGTCAACATATTGCTCATGCAACTCGTTAACGGATGCATCTGCTTGACTAGCCTTGTCTTTATAATCCGTAAGCGAGGCTTGTGTTTTAGTTAAAGCAGCTCGACGGTTATGAATATCCTCACCGTAAGCTAAGATATCGTTTTTGGCTACTTGCCATTGTTCATTCAAGGTTTCAATCTGAACTGCCGTTAATGCAATCTCAATGTCAGATAATTCTGCCTTTGATGCTTTATAACGTAAAGCTGCATTCTTCTGTTCTTCTAAGGGCTCAACCCGGTCAGCAAGTTCAGATAAAATATCATAAATTCGGTGCAAGTTCTCTTCAGTATGTTTCAACTTCCGTTCAGCTTCATGCTTACGTGACTTGTACTTCATAACACCAGCAGCCTCTTCAAAAATACCCCTTCTATCCTCTGGCTTCTGGGTGAAAATCTGTTCTACTTTACCTTGAGAAATAATTGAAAATGAATCCCGTCCTATTCCAGTATCCATCATCAATTCCGTGATATCACGCAAGCGGCAGGGACGGCGGTTAATCATATATTCAGAATCCCCGGAAGCTGTATAACGCCGGCTAACAGCCACTTGATCTGTTTCAAAATTCAAGGCGCGGTCGCTGTTATCAAAATTGAGGGTTACTTGGGCGTACTGCCCCTTACGGCGGTCTTCAGCCCCAGCAAAAATAACGTCAGACATCTTAGATCCACGCAAGGACTTGGCAGATTGCTCCCCCAGAACCCACTTAATGGCCTCTGTAATGTTCGACTTCCCTGAGCCGTTTGGTCCTACAATAGCTGTAAACCCATTATCAAATTCGATTGTCGTCTTATCCGCAAAACTCTTAAAGCCGACTATTTCAACTGTTTTTAGGTACACAGGCTAATTCCTTTCTCCTACTATTTTTTCAACAATTCCAATGCATTGGCCGCAGCAGCTTGCTCCGCAGCCTTCTTAGAATGGCCCACACCTCGTCCAATGATGTCATCATATAAACGAACTGCCACATGAAACTCCTTACTATGGGCTGGACCAGATTCACTCTCAAGTTCATAGGCTAACTGAATCGCACCCTCTTTTTGTAACTCTTCCTGTAAGGCCGTTTTTGCATCAGATAAACGCGTAAAATCACCATTCTTGATCTTAGGATAAATGGTTAGGGACATCAAATGCTCTATCGCATCTAACCCAAGATCAAGATAAATCGCACCTAGAACCGACTCAAATAAATCACATAATAAAGATGGGCGCTTGCGTCCGTTACTTGCTTCCTCACCATTACCCAAACGTACAAACTGGTCAAAACCACACTCAACACAACGTTTAGCCAATGACTCCTCGCGAACAATTAAAGCACGTAAAGACGACATCCGTCCCTCATCCATCTCGGGATAATTACGGTATAAATAATTAGAAACCACTAACTCTAAAACCGCATCCCCTAAAAATTCAATCCGCTCATTATCCTCTAAAGCTAGCTTTTGGTTTTCATTCACATACGAAGAATGGGTAAATGCCTCAATATAATGCGTTTCATCTTGTAATTCCAAATCAAACTGATCAGCCAATAAAGCCTTCACACCTGATAAATCCATGAAAATTCCTCCTTCATTATTTTCAATAAAATAAGGCTGGACAACCAACTGCCAGCCTCCTCAAACATCGAATCATAAGCCTACTTATGGCTATCGATATACTTCACAATATCCGCAACAGTTTTAATTTCTTCAACATCATCATCAGAAATCTGGATGCCGAAATTATCTTCCAATTCCATCACCAATTCCACAACATCCAACGAATCCGCACCCAAATCGTCCGTAAACGACATCTCAGGCGTCACACTAGAAGCCTCCACACCGAAACGTTCCACAATTAAAGCCGCTACTTGTTCAAAAGTTGTACTCTCTGCCATGAAAATCCTCCTAAATAAAATCCTATATTACACATCAACTAAAACTTTTTATTTTTTGAAAAAGGGGGAAACTAAGTCAAGCTAGCCCCACTTTCAGCAAATTTATTCTGCCTTCTTAGTAGCCATTTCTTTTTCAAATGTTGTGGCCAATTCCTCAATAATATCTGCATCTACAATTGTCACTGCTTGTAAAATTGTATGAAAGACGCTCGTCGCATTTGAAGAACCATGTGCTTTTAATACTGGTGCTTTAACACCAAATAAAATACCGCCGCCTGCTTGGTCTAAATCAATTTTAGACATCATATCTTTTAATGACCCTTTGATTAGTAAACCACCAAGTTTAGCGCTAACGCCACCGTCCATAATCGCATTTTTAACCAATTTCATTACAGCAGCTGCTGTTCCTTCAACTGATTTTAATACGGCATTTCCGGTAAATCCATCAGCTACGACAATGTCTGCTACCCCGTTTAAAATTTCACGAGATTCGATATTACCAGTGAAGTGAATCTGATCATTGGCTTTTAATAAACCAAAGGCTTCTTTCGTCAAATCATTCCCTTTATTGTCTTCAGTACCATTATTTAATAACCCAACTGAAGGTGCAGTTTTTTTCAAGACTGCTCGGGCATAGGCTGTTGCCATGACTGCATATTGATTTAAATATGACGCTTTTGATTCCGCATTGGCACCACAGTCTATTAATAATACTGAGTCCCCAATATTGGCTAAGTTTGGTAGAGCTGCCATTAAGGCTGGACGCTCAACACCTTTCATCCGGCCGACCACTAGTAAGCCTGCTGTTAATAAGGCGCCTGTGTTACCAGCTGAAATCAAGGCATCTGCTTCACCGTTTCGTACTGCACGCGCTGCCATCACCATAGATGATTCACGTTTTGTACGTACAGCTCTTACTGGGTCATCTTCAGATAATATCTTATCTGCTGCGTGAACAATTTCCACGTTTTCAGGTGTAGGCCCTTCAATTTCTGCTTTGATCGCATCTTCATCTCCATAAAATATGATGGTGACGTCTTTACGTTCAGCTGCAGCTTTTAAGCCACCCAAGACGATTTCTTTAGGCGCGTTATCGCCACCCATTGCATCTACTGCAATTCTCATTTCTATGCCTACTTTCTACATTCAATAAATTCAAAAATGATGACCTTATTATATCATACCCAAAGCCACTTGTAGCCTATAAGGGAAAAAGGATTAAAGCTTGAAAACTTACAGCACCTTGGCCCTGATTGTCTTTATTTTGCCTAAATTTTTATTGCACCAATAATCCTAAGCGTTGATCGTTGTCACTTGCTGGTCAAGCCATTCGGCTAATTCAGTGAATTCATTTAAATGGCCTTCAAAGTAAGGAATAAAGTGGATGGCGTCTTCACGAGCCACTTCTAAAATGACACCATCTTCAATTGGGTCAGCCACCTTAAATTCTGGTAGACCAGACTGACGGGTGCCAAAGTAATCACCGGCACCACGTAATTCTAAATCTTGTTGACTAAGGTAAAAACCATCTGTCGATTCAACCATAATATTCATCCGCTGTTTCCCGTTATCTGTTCTTGGATCTGCTACTAAAACACAATATGATGCATGCTCACCACGTCCTACCCGTCCTCTTAACTGATGGAGCTGGGCTAAACCAAACCGGTCAGCATCTAGAATCACCATATAAGTCGCATTGGGTACGTTAACGCCTACTTCGATCACCGTTGTGGACACGAGTATTTGAATATCATTATTCTTAAAGGCTTCCATGACTTGGTCTTTTTCGTCCGCACTCATTTGCCCGTGCAATAAACCTACTGAGAATTGCCCACCAAATTGAGCGGCATAAGTTTCGTATATATGTTCAGCATTTTGCGCTTCTAGGGCTTCTGACTCACCGATTAAAGGACAAATAATATAAACTTGTCGGCCTTTTCTAACTTCTCGCCAAATTTGTTCATCAACTTGGGCTTGTCGGTTATGACGGACCCATGCCGTTTCAATCGGAATCCGCCCCGAAGGCATTTCCTTTAACTTAGAAACGTCCATATCCCCCATCATCGTAATCTCCAATGTACGAGGGATTGGCGTTGCGGTCATATACAGGACATTAGGCGCTTTAAATTCACCTTTTGCCACTAATTTAGACCGTTGGTTAACCCCAAACCGGTGCTGCTCATCAATCACAACCATCCCTAAGTCAGCGAATTTCACATCATCTTGAATTAAGGCATGTGTCCCAATTAAAAGGTCAATGTCCCCGTTTACCAAATCGGCTAAAATTTCCCGCCGTGCTTTAGTTTTCGTCGACCCCGTCAGTAAAGCCACTTTGTAATCCGTTTTTTCAAAGAATCCTGAAATGGAGGCATAATGTTGGTCAGCTAAAATTTCAGTTGGTACCATCATAGCACCTTGAAAACCTGCATCAATCGTTGCCACTAAGCAAATCATAGCTACTACCGTTTTCCCGGAACCAACATCTCCTTGAAGAAGACGGTTCATCTGGAAGGGTTGCCGCAAATCTGCACAAATTTCATTCACTACAGCCTTTTGGCCAGCTGTCAATTCAAAGGGAATCGTCTGGATAAAGTCACGAAGATGGTCGTTATCATAAAGTATTTGAGCACCATTGGCAATTCGGCGTTGTTGTAATTTGCGCCATTGTAATTTCAAGGCATATAAGAAGAGTTCTTGGTACTTCAGTTGCCTACGTGCTTGCCGGTTGTTTTCTTGACTATCTGGAAAATGAATTTGTTGGATAGCTAACTTATGCGGCATGAGTTGGTATTTTTCCCGCAAAGCTTCGGGCAATAATTCCACAACTAGGTCTCCGTATAAATCGATGGCTTGTTTGATTAAATCGGTCAGCGATTTAGTTGATAGACCCTGAGTTAAATGGTAAATTGCTTCAAAATCATTGTCATTATCTTCTACATTTTGATGATTGGAAAAGAGTTTAATCCCAACAATTTGTTGTTTAGCCGCTTCAAATTTCCCATACACAACAATTTCTTGGTTGACCTGAATATTCTTTTTTAAGTAAGGCTGGTTAAAGAAGATAACCTGCAATACCTCATGGTCCATAGCTAAGCGAAAAGTCAAACGGTTACGATTGCGCCCAAAATATTGGACAACGGGTTCCGTCACTACCACACCTTTTACCGAAGCTTTGGTATTATCCACTAATTCACCGGCCGATTTTACAGACACATCTTCGTAACGGAAAGGAAAATGGTAAAGTAAATCTTCAACCGTTGAAATCCCAACCTTTTCTAATAATGCCGCTTTTTTTGCGCCAACACCTTTCAAAACTGTCACTGAATCGGATAAAGTTCGTGCCATCATAATCCCCCCTTTCCTTAAAAGTAGCTAGCTATAATGAAAGAAACCCGGTCAAACCAGGCTTCTTCCATTAAATTCACCTTATTATTAAGATCATTAGCGTTTTGACCTTTAAATATTGACCTGGCTCAAGATTTCAATTAACGCACGGCGATTCGCAAACCCAGATAAATGATTGGCGATTAAGAAACCATC
This sequence comes from Carnobacterium sp. 1290_CSPC, assembly GCF_001053265.1. Lineage (NCBI taxonomy): Bacteria > Bacillati > Bacillota > Bacilli > Lactobacillales > Carnobacteriaceae > Carnobacterium > Carnobacterium sp. 1290_CSPC. The sequence goes on along the minus strand of NZ_JVVG01000090.1, from coordinate 5,352 downwards.
TGCATTGGTTTCTTCTTTCAAACGGCGCAACTGCATTTCCACTTGTTTAGGTGTACCATACACTTTTCTTGAAGCATGTCTATCTTCTGCATCCGGATCACTCGTTGTAACAAAGTCTCTTGCTTCAGACACTTCCATCAACTCTAAATAAGCACGTTTGTCATCTTCTAGTGCATCTATCCAATCATTTAAAGCATAGTTTAATACTTCCTTCATATTGCGCCTTGTAGAAGTCACTGCATAAAGGGCGATGAATACTGAAGGTTTTGGCATTCCTTTAGAAGGTTTGAAGTGTTTTCTATAAATCCTGATTGTTTCAATACATTCAGCCAAATCTCCTGAGAAGAATAAACCGAATACCATTCCTAAACCTTTTTCGGCGATAAACTTCGCATTACGGCGTGAACCTAGCATAGTATAAAGTGGCGTCACGCCGTCAAAATAAGTAGGCATTACACGTAGCCCATGCATCTCATCTTCAGTTGCTAGATCATCATAAAGTAAACCTGCAATTTGTGAAATCGTCTTTTCATAATCTAGTCCACGGTTAATCTGCATCCCTAATGTTTCCTGACGGGTAACTTCTTTTGGCATAGAATGGCCAACACCTGCTTCAATACGCCCAGGATACATGGCTTCAAGCACCATATAGTTCTCTGCAATTTGATAAGGAGTGGAATTATTGATAATCACCGCACCCGTACCCAACTTAATCTGCTTTGTTGCTGCACCGTAACGGGCTAATAATAACTGTGGAGTTGATGATAAGACAGCTGGCGTTGAGTGGTGTTCTGTTAACCAGTACCGGTCTAAGCCCTTTTCATCCGCCAGTTTAGCTAGTTCTATTGATTGCTCAAAGGACTCTAATACCGATGTATTTTTATCCCGAGGTATAAAATCTAAAATACCTATCCCTAAAGTCATTTTGTCACTCCTCTTACTGATTTCAATAACCTTATTTTACCATATGTGAAAAAAGAATAAACTGTCCAATTACTTTTACAAAATTTGAAAAGAAACAACTCGCTATCAGTAATCAACCACATGCAGTAGCCCTTCACAAGCATATTGCATCTCAAATTATGACAATCTGTGATAAGTTTAAGTGGATAGATATAACACCTTTGGGAGGTAGAAAAATGAAAAAATATTTGCGTTATCTTGGACTGGCTTTAATCACTTTGGTGGTCGCTGCTTGCGGAAAGCAAACGGAAAATGCACAAACCATCAAAGTGGCCACATCACCTGGCCCTTATTCTATTCTATTTATGGAAGAAGTTGCCCCAAGATTAGAAGAACAAGGTTATACCGTTGAAGAAATTCAGTTTTCTGAATTACGCCAAGCAATGATTGCTGTTGATGAGGGTGAAGCGGATATCAATGTAGACGGTAACCGTTTGAACACTGAAAGTTACAATGACACTCTGGGTGCTAGCTTTCAACAAATTGTCCGTATCCCAACTGTACCGGCAGCTATCTATCCGGGTCAAAAAGACAGTCTTGATGATGTTGAAGCAGGTGATACCATTGCTATCGGTAATGGTACAGTTTCCATGATGCGTGGTTTACTACTCATGGAAGACCTTGGTTGGATTACGTTAAATCCAGACGTTCAACCAGCCAAAGTGACTGCTGACGATATCGAAGAAAATCATGTAGGTATTGAAATTGTCGAAATGCAAGGTGCTGCTATCCCACCCGCAATCCAAGACGTTTCCTATGCCTTAGTTGCTGGATCAATCGCTTATGACGCGGGTATGGACTTAGACTCCCGTTTGGTCACAGAACAACCGATTGAAGGCCTACTACTTGAAGCCATTACGACTGCGGATAAAATGGACCAAGCTTGGGTGGAAGATATTAAAGCTATCTATCAATCAGAAGACTTCAACCAAGCAGTACTTGACCGTAACGAAGAAATTGGCACAGAGTTTTGGATTATCCCTGAGGAAAATCAATAGATTATAGACTTATACAAAAGACAAAAAAGCCATCGCGGTAACGATTCATTCCTCACCGCGATGGCTTTTCTTATAAGCACATTGGATTGATTTTAGGTCTTTAACATATCGCTATGACACATTTACCCTAGCTAGCGCGTACACTGGCATACTTTATCCTCGGCTACTTGAACGCCTATAACAGCCTCCACCATATTTTTAGCCACTAAGTCTAAATTAGCCAAATAATAATTACGATCAGTTGCATCTGCTAGGAAAAATAATTCCAACAAGCGGTAATTAATTCCCCAACGACGGGCATTGTTACAATTCAACAAGTCCCCTCTTTTTGATAAGCCTAAACCATTTCTAGTGACTAAGCCAAAATGCTTTTGAATCATCGCAATCAAGTTATCATCTATGGCATCTGTCACATAGTCCGAATGAATGATTATGTGCCCGCCTTTTTGTGGTTGAAGAGCCGCATCCATATGTACTTCAACAATCACCCAATCCGCGTAGGTCTTCATATCTGTTGCATGTTGGTAAAGATTGTCCATATAGAAAGCCACTTTGATACCAGCTGCTTTAGCCCATTTTTCAATATAGGGTTTTAACTTCCGTACCATTTCTGCCTCAGTAAATTGCCCAGATACGGCACCTGGGTCCCCATTTCCATGTCCAAACGCAATTAAAAGGCCTTTATATTCTTTAAATGTTGTTGATTTCATCTTGTCTCCTAACCCACCAATAAATGGCGAATAGATTGTAGTTTGTCCATCAAATGACGTTTCTTATTGTAAATCGCTTGGCGGGAAATTGGGTAAATTTCAAGTAATAACTTGGTCTTCCCCTGACAAGCAATCACTTGGTATAGAAAGTCTAAATCACGATGCTGTAATATTTTCGCCGCCTCAGCTAAGAAATGCTCAATATCAGCTGTTAGCTCAATCCTTGGCCCCTCACCTAAACCATCCTCAAACACCCAGTCATCCGCTGTCGAAAACTCCTGACCACCTTGACGTGTATGCTTACGCAATTCATCCAACACCCGCCAAGCTATCACCCGCTTCACATAAGCCACAAACCGGTAACGGTCAGCCTCACTTAGCGGATTCCCATCAAAATCCTCCGCTGCTTGATATAAAGCAATCTGCGCCAACTGGTAAATATCATCGTAATAAGACTTATACACATCCACATGATACCTATTTAAGACATGCACAATCACACCATGATACTGGTCCAACAACTCCGGATACTGATATTGATCAAACATAAAAGCAATTTCCTCCCCTAAACGAGCTTAAAGTATCTTTTCATCACCTGCAGGTAACTTAAAATACGTTTAATACTCGGAAAAAGGCAAGCCCGCGCCACGCTGATTGACTAGTATTTTTGATTGCAATTATCACCTAAAAGATAAAAACATTGAATCAAAACGGCTAATTTTCGCCAAATTATCACTTATTAAATATAAATCAATCTATTTTCAAGTCCTAGCAATTATTTGGTTTCAAAAAAATAAATACAATGTTATAAATAAGATAACAAAAAGTATAAAGGTGGTAGAACATGCGCATAGATAACAAGAATCTTGAAACAGTCCCAGAAAAATTCAATTGGCAAGACCATCTCAACACAATCATCGAAAAAGCCATCACTGGAAATCCCCGTCACTTCAATCAACTGCTTCAAAACATGTCTCTTCTCTATAATGTATCGACATTCAAACTACCTTTTAAGACAATTATTCTTTTCACCGACCAATCCTTTGGCATTAGTCACCTAGACACCATGTCACTCTTGAAAGCTTGGCATGACAAATATGCCTTCCCGGCGACTTATTTCAATCAAGCACACACGAATATTCTGGATAGTAATAAGCGGTTACCGATTACCCTTGGAAAGTTTGCCTTCCAACGCTTTCATGACGAAAAGGATACCAATCACATCCTGGCCTTACATAATATACGAGTCTACTATGCGGACGCCCAGTGCAAGAAGGATACCTGGATTGAAGTAGACAACCACTTCAAATATAGAATCAATCTAAAAAATAAATATTTAAGAGAAAAAATGGGTTTTTATGCCACCTTCCGCCAACAACACTTACGATTCTTTAATCAAATGGCTTTTTATAGTCAGTTCAACCACTTCACTCATCATCAATCATTAAGCAATCAAGCTGATGAGGATACACTTGACAATCAACAATTTATGGTTAGCGAATCTGCCTATCAACCCATTAAAGCATATGTAGACTTTGGCCAGCTAGATAGTATGTACCAACTTTTCGCCAATATTCTCTACTATGTTTTTGGTCAAGAGAAATTAAAAAAAATCGCAGGCAAAAACACACAAAAGAAGATACGCAAAATTCAAAAAGGCATTAAAGAATAGGATCAAACGCCGTACAAGGATTAGTGTAAATTAAAAAAGCTGAGCTACCATTAGCCCAGCCTTATGATCTATTATCTTCCCTGACTAGATATCAATTTCTAACAAAATTGGTGTATGGTCTTGACGCGTGCCAGAGTCTAGCATTTCAGATTTTTGCACTTTGTCTGCAATCCGGTCACTCACCAACCAATAATCAATGCGCCATCCCGAGTTATTGATTTTACTTGTTTTCACTCGTTGTGCCCACCAAGTGTACACACCTTCAACGTCGCCATGAATATGACGGAAGGTATCTGTGAAACCGCGGTTTAATAAGTTCGTAAAACCAGCACGTTCTTCATCAGTGAAACCAGCAGAAAAATGATTATTTTTGGGGTGTGCTAAATCAATTTCCGTATGTGCGACATTAAAGTCACCACAAGCAATCACTGGTTTCTTCGCATCCAAGTCCGCTAAATAGTTTGCATACTGCACATCCCAAGCTTGGCGGTCTTCTAAACGTGCCAAAGCAGATCCTGCATTTGGTGTATAAACATTGGTTACATAGAAATCAGGAAACTCTAAGGTAATCATACGACCTTCGTAATCCATCGTCGTTGGTGCCCCAATTTGCGGGAAAGTGACTTCTGGCGTGTAGTCTTTCTTGTATAAGAACATGGTACCAGCGTAACCTTTACGTGCAGGCTCCACACTAGACACCCACTGAATTTCATAATTTGGTACTTTCGCTTCCAATAGCTCAAGGTGCTTTTTTGTTGGCCCCTTCGCCGATAACTTTGTTTCTTGAATCGCAATCACATCTGGTTGATGTTCACGAATCATCTTTAAAACCTCACGTGATAATTCTGCACGCGGAGATGCACCAGTCAAGGCCGCATTTAAAGAATCAATATTCCATGAAATTAACTTCATCATTAAACCCCTTTATTCATTTTATTTAAAGTCGCCTCTTGAGAAAACCGTGTAATTCATTACATGGATGAATCAAGTTCTAGGGCGACCGTCATTG
>NZ_JVVG01000089.1:0-1732 GCF_001053265.1 Carnobacterium sp. 1290_CSPC | reverse complement strand
GGGAGGAGAAAGATTTATGAAGAAAAGTTTGGTTTCTTTATTGGGTATGCTTATATAATAGGGTATAGCTTTGAAGTTATTGTGAAGATATCAATCAAAATTGTGTTGATTTTGTGATGAATAAGTTACTAATTGCTAAAGCTGTTTTTCTAATCTAAAAATTTTATTAGTATAAAATTTCCATGAAACATCATTATAAACCACTTATTTATCAACGTTCCCCACCCGATGTAACATGAATGTGACAGCACTTTCATCAGTATTTAGGTATGCTAATTTATGAAGATACGAGTCGGTAATCGTTTGATTATCATTTTTCTATAGAACAGTTAGGAGGTGGTAGCTATGGAGCACAATATACAAACATCAAATTATTGAGAAATAATTTATAATCAAGAAGAAGCTTTAAAATCTCTATAGAATGCTGTTGTTTTAGATTACTAGGAACTGTTTTCTTCAAGACTAGAAATAAGAAACGTATCTTCACAGACAATAATCACAGTAAGAGTGTAGAATAATTTCAAGAATTCTTTAAGGAATCCTAAATATTTTATGAAAGCAACACGATAGATATAGCTTGTAAAGACGGTAAAAATCATATTTCAGTTGCTATTAATGGGGATGAGCTAACAGTTGCTATGTCTATTTATAATATTATCGAAAAATTTTAGTTTGCCCACACGACAGTAAAGTCTGATGAATCAACTGGAAGAATTATATGATTTTTCGAATAGGACGACGGAACGAATCCGTCCATAAGGAGAAATAAATATGAAAAATTTTTTTTAGAATATGTTTAATTTTGGGTTTTATTACATTTTATGGCAGTTTAAATCATACACTATCTGTAAAAGCAGATGAGGTTAGTTACGAAGAATCATTAGAGCTACCAAAAGCTGATGTTGATCAAGATACTATTAAGAATAAAATAACTATAACAGCTTATAGCACATCAAGGCCAAGTAGTATTAATGACTACAACAAACTAGGATATAAAAATATTCGTTACTCCTCTTGGACAGGATATAAAATAGTAGCAAGTTCCAGAGCTAAGGCTTTTGCAAAATATGGAATTACAAACCTGCTCAATTTAATCCCTGGTTGGCAAATAAAAGCAGCCATTGGACTTTATGATATAATTTCTTTGATGAAGTCACTCGAAGCTTATGTTTATCCAACAGTCAATATGCAAAATATTATCGCAACATCTCCTAGAGGTACAGAAGTTCTAATTGGCCAAAACACAATTACAAAAGTATATAGTAATTCTGCTAGGACCAAATTAGTAAAGACAATATCTCGTACCTATTGGATCGAATAGATGGGAAAGTTTAAAGAGTGTCCTCGGTTCGTATTTTTGAATAATGGATTAACCATCTAAGTACAACTGCTAAATACTTATAAAGTTTCTCTATAAAATAGATAACTCGCCAACAACAGATTGGTGTTCATATGAAAAAAGTCTTAATCCCTAGAAATATAACCATTCTATTACTCGTCATATTTGCTTTTGTCACCTTTACCTTCCAAGAATCCTACAAATACAACCGTATATTTTTAATCTTATTTATACTGAACTTGATTTGGGGGATATACTACGAAAAGAAGGGGCACTAAGGAGCGCTTAAACTATATTTAGGCATTAAAAAACCAGCTGTTGGGAGGCAGCTGGTTTTTTGTAATCTTTCGTTTTGGGAGGAGAAAGATTTATGAAGAAAAGTTTGGTTTCTTT
>NZ_JVVG01000088.1:0-25805 GCF_001053265.1 Carnobacterium sp. 1290_CSPC | reverse complement strand
TTCTTAGCGCCGAATGTAGTTGGGGGTTTCCCCCTGTGAGACTAGGACGTCGCCATGCAAAATAAAACCGTTAGCTTAGACACTTGTTTAAGCTAACGGTTTTTTGTATATTTAGAAAGAATAATGTAGGGAGAAGTATAAAATTTATGGTATTAGGGCGGCCGATTGAGAAGGCGGCCATTAAGCCATTAAACTATATGAAAAATTAGATGCGGAAAGCCATCACCCTTGGATGGATGTTTTTATGAGTAAAGAGCTCAATAAATAAGTGTTAAAAATCATACAATTACAAAAGTTACCTTCTAATGATACTAAAATAGCAATTCTAGGAATTTTTGTATGTGAATATTAAACTGATCGCTTTAGGAGGTATTTGAATGACAGATTTACCAAAAATTGGTAAGCCAGCAACTAATGCGTTGGCGACGGTTGGGATTGATCAAATTGAACAGTTATCGAGTGTAACAAAATCGAATCTGGCTTATCTGCATGGTGTGGGCCCTAAGGCAATTGAAATATTGGAAAAGAGTTTGCTTGAGTTAGGTTTATCTTTCAGTTTAGTGTCATCCGATTTACCTGATTTGCCCTTTTTCTTGATAGGAGACCTAGCATGTGATAATGCACCTAAGCGAAGAATTGCCCGCGATTTAGCGATGAATTTATATGCGAAGGGGTTAGTATACGATGGGTCACTAATGGTAGATGAGGTGGTATATAAGGCGCCTTATAACGATTTAGTATTAACTGGTAGAGACCAAGTATTATCTAGCGCAATTAGGGTGACGGATATTTCATCTATAGAAGTCTTTCAAATTTTATCCCATGGGAAGGAAGCAGCTCTGCATGGAAAAATCGTGGATAAACAGGGAACATTCACATACTTTTCTATGTTTTTTGTGTTTGCCAGTCATAAGAAGGATAGTGTCGTAAGTCAGATTGTGCATTATCAGCAAATATAGAACAAAGATAATGTGAAAGACAAAAATCGCATATGATAGTGAAGACTGGCGGATAAACAGTACTTATCCGCTTTTTTTCATATATAGGTACAAAATTAGTTTGTGAGTTTTTACAAATTATTGCAGAAAAATGATAAAATAGAAAGATATTAGGATTGATGATAAAAAAGGAGTGGAAATAATGTATTATTTACCGTTGATTGGTATTCTAATCATAATTATTGGGTTTGCAATGAAGCTAGATACCATTGCGGTTGTCGTAATCGCAGGACTAGCGACAGCTTTAGTATCGGGCATTTCGGTTACGGACTTCTTAGTGATGCTTGGAGAAGGTTTTGTGAATAATCGGTTGGTGACAATTTTCATTTTAACCCTACCCATGGTTGGATTAGCTGAAACGTTTGGTTTGAAAAATCAAGCAGTACGATTGATTAACAATGTTAAAGGGATGACAACGGGTTCATTCTTGACTTTATACTTATTCTTACGTGAATTAGCTGGATTCTTATCAATTCGTATCGTAGGACACCCACAATTTGTACGACCATTAGTACAACCTATGGCAGAAGCGGCAGCTATTTCAAAAAATGGTGAAATTGATGATGCCACAAAAGAAGAAATTAAAGCACAATCTGCTGCTATGGATAACTTTGGGAATTTTTATGCGCAAAATACCTTTGTGGCCAGTGCAGGTACCTTATTGATTGCTGGAACGTTAGATTCTCTAGGGTATGAAGTGATGGCAATCGATGTGGCGCGTGCATCAATTCCAGTTGCCATTATTGCATTTATTCTAACAGCAGTTTATAACTATGCATTTGATCAAAAAATGAACCGTAAATACAGTAAGGGAGGTAAGTAAGGTGGAAATGTTCTTTACAAACTTACTAGAATTCTTCTATATTTTAATCGGCTTGCAGTTCGCCTTTACTAGTTATAAAGTTTTACGGTCTGACCAAGATAAACGGATTGGGACGGCTTTATTCTGGTTTGACCTAGCTATCTTGTTTGCCTTAGGAAAATGGTTACCCGCAATTATTTCTGGTGCCTTAGTCTTATTATTGGCAATTATTACCTTGGTTAAACACTTTGTAACAGGTAAATTTGAGCAAGACGAGGAGCGTGCAGAAGCTGGTGCAGACCGTTTTGGAAACCTTGTGTTTGTACCTGTTATTGTTATGGCGATTACAGCATTAGCGCTTGCGCAGTTTGTGCCGGCTTCAGGTGCGGGTGCTATTGGTATCGGGGCAATTGTTGCATTAGTGCTTGCGATGGCTATTTTCCGTGCACCCTTCCAACAAGTTTTACATGAATCTAATCGAAATGTACAACAAGTTGGATCAACTGCTATTTTGCCACAATTATTGGCTGCACTAGGCGTAATCTTCGTTAATGCGGGGGTTGGCGAAATAGTAACGTCAATCTTTGGAAACTTAGTACCTGAAGGAAACCAATTTTTAGGTGCAACAATGTACGTTATCGCGATGGTTGTATTTACAATGATTATGGGGAATGCATTTGCTGCTTTTACAGTTATTACAGCGGGTATCGGTATTCCTTTTGTGATTATGCAAGGTGCTAACCCAGCGATTGCTGGTGCTTTAGCGATGACTGCTGGTTATTGCGGGACATTATTAACACCTATGGCGGGTAATTTCAATGCTTTACCAGTGGCACTATTAGAAATGAAGAGTGAGTATGGTGTCATTAAACGACAAGCACCAATTGCTATTGCTTTAATTGTTGTTCACATTGTATTAATGTATACTTGGGCATTCTAGGAGGTATAAAAATGAAAATTTTAGTAACAGGATTCGATCCATTTGGTGATGATACGATTAACCCAGCGATTGAGGCAGTGAAACGTTTGCCGGAAGAAATCAAGGGTGCGGAAATTATCAAATTAGAAATTCCAACTGTTTTTAATAAAAGTGCAGAAGTAGAAAAAAGAGCAATTGAAGAGCACCAACCTGACTATATTTTGAATATCGGTCAAGCGGGCGGACGATTTGCCTTAACACCTGAACGTGTAGCCATCAATGAAGATGACGCGCGTATTCCAGATAACGAAGGTAAACAACCAATTGACGAACCTATAAAAGAAGACGGGCAACCAGCTTACTTTAGCCAGTTGCCAATTAAGGCAATGGTTACTTACATGAAAGACGCTAGCGTGCCAGCGGAAGTGTCTAATACGGCAGGTACTTTTGTTTGCAACCATATTATGTACCATTCGCTATACTTAACCAATAAAGAGTATCCTAACATCAAAGCCGGTTTCATGCACATTCCATTCCTACCAGAACAAGTCACAAACCGTCCAAACACGCCATCTATGGCCTTGGAAGACATCGTTCGCGGAATCGAAGCAGCCATCGCAGCCATTGTGGACTTTGACGGCAAAGAAGACATGAAGATCGTCGGCGGCAAAACACATTAAAAAAAGGTGCGAGCTTTGCGCTTAGGTAGCACTGGAAGACTAGTGCTGTATCACAGAAAGTGTGATGCAAACTAGTCTGAAGTGGAGGCCAGACTGCCAAAGCAAGCCCAATTGAAGGTGCGAAGCGCACTCGACTACAAGGTGTGAGTACCTGCTCAAAATAGTAACTATTTTCAAGAAGGTCTATGATATGAAAGTCATAGGCCTTTCTTTACGGTAAAATCTTGCCTTTAGAAATTGTTAAAACTTTTATCACATATTTGTCACAAAATTTGCTGACAATTTCATCATATCTTCAAAAGTATCGCCTATTATATAAGCATACCCAATAAACAAACCAAACTTTTCTTCATAAATCTTTCTCCTCCCAAATGAAAGATGACAATTTTAACCAGCTGTCCTCCCAACGGCTGGTTATTTTTTTGCGTACGCAAAAAAGGGACACAAGCATGGTCGTGTCCCTAATAGTTAAAGTTATTATCTGATTAAGAGTGGGGACCAGACTTAGCGCCGAAACTCACACCCTGAAGTTGAGTTCGTGCGACCAGCTCAAGTCCGCTTCGCAAATAGCCTTCATGATGTGCCGTCACTTTGCCTATTTACGTTATCGTTTTTGAGCTGAACGGTGTCATTCAGATCCAGTTATTAGTCAGAATATTTGTCAAAGTAGCCTTGGATATAGATAAACGGCGTACCTTTGTCTCCTGAACCTGAAGTTAAGTCAGATAATGACCCAACTAAGTCAGTGATGTTACGCGGTGTTGTACCTAATGATGTGTTATGTCCAGCTTCATCGATTTTGTCATGGTCTTTGATGTAAGCACGCATCGCTTCTGTTAATTCTTCACCAGATAAGTCACCGAACTGGTTGTCTGCAACGTATTTGATTTTGATTTCGTCTGGTGTACCAGATAAACCTTTAGTGAAACCAGGTGATACAACAGGGTCAGCTAACTCCCAGATATGGCCAACTGGATCTTGGAAAGCACCGTCACCGTAAACCATTACTTCAACAGCTTTACCAGTTGCTTCTAATAAACGTTTTTGAACGTCTTCAACGAATGCTTGTGCCTCACGAGGGAATAGTTTCAAGCTGTCGTTACCAGAAAGGTTAGCGCCTAATAAACCGAAGTCTTCATTGTAACCAGAACCGTCGATTGATTGGTTTAAGATTTGGTCTAAACCAATGATTTCTTTAGCACCATGTTTTTCTAAAGTACGGCGTGTGTATTTACGGTCGTGGATATCAGCGATTACAACTGTATCTACGTAGTCTAAAATGGTTTGTGGGTGGTTTGCGAAAATAATTTCACACTCAGCACCAGTTTCTTCCACGCATTTTTTGTATAAAGCAACGTAGTCTTCGCCTGTAAACTCATGCGCCAAGTTTGGGAAGTGGCTACGGAATTCAGCTTCTGTTAAAACGTCAGTGTATGGGTTTAAACCAGATGCTTCTAATTCATCACGTGAAATTAAACGGTTACCCACTTCATCAGAAGGGTAGCTTAATTGAATCACGATTTTTTTCGCTGACATAGCGATACCTTTTAAGATGGCGTAGAAACGGTTACGGCTAAGGATTGGGTTAACGATACCAATCGTTTCGCTCTTTGTTTGACGTTGGATATCTTTTACAACAGCCTCTAATTCAGCAAAGTTTCCTTGTGCACGAGCTAGAATTGACTCTGTAACCGTTACGATATCGTGGTTACGAACTTCATAACCATCTTCTTTGGCCGCGTTTAAGACAGTATCTACAACGATACCAGCTAGGTCATCGTTCTCTTTAATAATTGGGGCACGTAACCCTCTTACAACAGTACCTACTGCTCTAGACATAAATAATCGTCCCTTCAAAATTCTCTTGCGCCTTTGTGGCATACTGCTTTATTATATATCAACAAAATCCCTTTGCCAATCAAGTATGAGCAAAAGCCGAACATTTTTCTCATTATTTTTAAAGTATAATTATTGGACAAGCAAAAATTGGTCATGCTATGATGAAAGTGTAAAATTGTAGCAAAAAAAATCAGCCAATTGAATTCAATCCATTTGCCAACTTTGTGAGGTATAAAATGACGAATCTATTGTATAACACTTGGAATGCACTACTGAATCAGTTACCAGCTAACGGTTCTGCGTGCCCTTGTGCCCTTGAAGCTACAGTTCTTACACCGACTACAATGAAAATATCTATTAAAAATCCTAGCGTTTGACCTTAGTGTCTGACGCTATTTTTTTATGGATTTTCACACCTTTAGGAGGAAAGATAAAATGAAAAGATGTATGATCGCTATCAAACAACACAGTGTTAACCTTGCGTTTGTTAACCGGATGATGCATTCAAAAGCTGTCCCGCCTTAAGGAGGTGATCCTTTGTATCTCGGTGCTAGCCGTTAATAGCTAAACATCAAAATATGGATCAATAAAAAATACCAAATCATCAACAAGCCTAAAAGCCAACAGTTAGGCAGCATCGTTTGTTGAATGGGATCCTCTAAAGTTAGACCAAAAATCTAGCTTTAGGGGGTTATTTTTTTGTCAAAATGGTCACCGGATGCTGAACCGGCAGTTATCAACTGCTTTACAAGTACAATACAAAAAAGAGCTGACCATTATACGGTCACCTCTCATAAAATTCGTCTAAATTCTTACAGTAATACGGCTGCTGCTAGGGCGCGCTGTACATCATATACCACGTCACCACCTCTAAATTGTAGGGCGATCGTTGGTTGGTCGTTACCAGATAAGTAAATATCTACTTCAGCATCCACATCAAAATTCCCCACAGTTTCTACTGAAAAGCGTGAAATTGACTTGTAAGGTACACTCATGAAGTCTCGTTTCTTACCGGTAATCCCTTGTTTATCCATTAAAATTAATCGATATGATGTGAATACGACTAAGTCTCGCAAGATGTTGTAAGATAATTCAATTGATTCACCGGGAATGAGTACCTTCTCCAAAGCCTCAGAAACTCGCTCCTTATCCGCTTCTGAAGCATTACCAAATAATCCTGAAAATAAGCCCATATTGCCACTCCTTTTTTGTAAAACAGTTGCCTACCATTTAAGTTCACTTCATTATACCGAGTAAATGAAAATAAGGTCAACCAAGGCTAATTTTGAGCTATTGTCCCTAGATTTTGATATAATTAAGGTAATAAAGCGTCACACAAGTTGAGGAGGGAATATATGGGATACGAAATTCAAGAAGTCACCAATGGATTTGCCATTTTTAACGAAGCAGGCGACAAACGTATTGCTGAAATCGAGTATCAACCAAAGGAAGACAATGTCATCGTCGCAACACACACATGGACGGATCCAAGTTTACGCGGACAAGGTGTCGCTGCGCAACTTGTCGACCACCTAGTTGCCGACTCAGAGGCAAAAGGCCGAAAAATTAAAGCCGTATGCCCATATGTCGTGAAGAAATTCAACGAAAACCCAGCGAAATACGACCACATTAATGCAGACAAATAAGGATTGAAGAAGAGCCATCCCTGTCTTTGCTGGCTAGCAAGGAGAGGGGGCTTTTTACTTTGAAGGGCACTCGCTTTCATTTTCCAATAAATATCGGTAAAATGGTTACATTAGAAAGTCTAAAGAGGTGCAATATGAAATATATTAAATTGTTAGAAGACGTGTCGAATGCTTACGGGGCGCCAGGATATGAAGACCAAGTGATCGAAGTAGTGAAAGCCAACAAAGGCGATTTTAGTTTACAAGCCGATGCAATGAAAAACCTATACATGAACTTTACTGACATCGACCCCAACAAACCAACGATTATGTTAGACTCCCATATGGATGAAGTCGGGTTTATGGTACAAGCCATCGACGAAAATGGACTACTGTTGATGCAAGCTTTAGGTGGTTGGACGGCAGCCTCTGCCCAGTCGCAATTATTCATGGTTAGAACCAATGATAATGAAAGCTATGTTCCAGCTGTTGCCACAAGTAAACCCATCCATTTCATGACTGCAGAAGAGAAGGCCAAACCAGTAGCCTTAACAGACTTGAAACTAGACGTAGGTGCCACTTCAAGAGAAGAAGTGATCAACGATTTCGGTATTACAGTTGGCCAACCCGTCGTACCCGCAACCAAATTTCAGGTCAACGAAAAGAATGGCATGATGATTGGTAAAGCCTTTGACAACCGTCTTGGTGTAGCTGCAACCATCGCAGTCTTCAATGAATTAGGACCTGAAGGCGTGAAAAACTTACCATTCAATCTTGTTGGCGCCTTTGCCACACAAGAAGAAGTTGGTTTAAGAGGGGCTAAAGTCACAACAAACCGCATTGATCCACAAGTGGCCATCGTTTTTGAGGGAACGCCTTCAGACGATTACGCAAAATCAGCTACACTTGGCCAAGGACGCGTGAAACAAGGACCTCAATTACGGTATCGCGATTCAACTTATATCGCTTCTGACCATTTAAACGGTCTATTTTTGAAAGCTAGTGAAGAGGCTGGCATCACAATCCAACAAGCCGTCCGTGATGGTGGTGGTACAAACGCCGGCTCAATCCATACTGCAAATAATGGGGTATCAGTGATTACACTAGGTATGCCAACTCGTTATGCACATACCCATTACTTAATCTCTGCCTACCAAGACTTCCAAGACACTGTGGACGTAACCGTAGCCTTCTTAAAAGGTTTAACAGCAGAGGACTTAGCCTTCACATCATTACAAGACTTATAAGCATAGAAACCTAAAAGACTGTGGCAAAATGTCATAGTCTTTTTGCTTGGCTTCGATTTGGATAACATACTGGCGTAAGGTTCAAGCATTCGCTATAAAAAAGGGATTAATTGTTTTTCTTGAAATATAAAGGCCTTACTTTTGTAAGCGGTTCCGTTTTTGTGTTATACTTTATATGGAAAGAAAGTAAGGGAGGTAACGAAAATGATTCTTGATAACATTCAACGTATATTGGTGCCAGTAGATGACTCGGACAACAGTAAAGCAGCCTTTCGAGATGCAGTTGAGATTGCCATGCGCTCAAATGCTACTGTAGACGTCCTATCAGTAATTGCCGATGACTATGTGTTTAGTGACTTGCGGGTATCTGAAACAGATATAAACGAGATGAAAAAACGTACCCTAGAAACCCTTGAAAAATATGAAGATTACGGTAAAACCCGTAATTTCAACAACATTCGTACCTTCACCTCTTTTGGGAACCCAAGACGTGAAGTAGCCAAAATTGCTAATGAAGGTGACTACCAATTAGTTGTAATTGGTGCAACTGGTAAAGGCGCTGTAACACGTGCCCTAGTCGGGTCTGTGGCAGAGAACACAGTACGACTATCTAAAATCCCAGTACTAGTTGTGAAATAAGATGGAAAGGAACACAAGCACCAATGAGGAGGGATCATCATGTCAGTAGCAGAATATAAAAAAATTTTAATTCCAGTAGATGGATCAGATGCTTCATACCGTGCCTTTAAAGAAGCAGTATCTATCGCCAAGCAAAATGATTCTGAGTTGATCGTGTTGAATGTGTTAGACGACTTTGTGCGTTTCGGTAATCCGGATGCCTCTATGCGACTATATGACGACATGCGGGCGGATGCCTTAAGCGTCTTAGAATCTTATAAAGCAGAAGCCAAAGAAGCTGGCCTTGAAAATGTAACCCTTGAAATTATCAAAGGCGACGCAAGATACGGTATTGTAGAGTTCGCAGATACAGCCAAAGCAGACCTTGTGGTTGTAGGTGCAACTGGTAAAGGCGCAATTGAACGTGCCATGATGGGATCCGTATCTGAATACGTAGTACGTAACGTCAAATCACATGTATTAGTCATAAAATAATGGTTTTGAACTCAATAGCTTTGCTCGAGCGATTGAGGATAAAAAACGAGCTAACTAACATGAGGGGCTGGGAATACAAATTCCTGGCTTCTTTTTTGCGTTTTGGTGGCAAGGTTATAGACTGCTTCCTATCCTCAGTCCGGTTAATGATTTTTCCTGACAACTGCGTTATAATAATTAAAAAAGAATTAGAGAGACGGAGGCAATGGGATGAAAACAAATAAATTAGTAGTTGTGGGTGTTGGTCACGTAGGTTCTTACGTATTGGCGGATGCCATGAAGGCTGGCGTTTTTGGTGAAATTGGCGTCATTGATATCGATGAAAATATCGCGCGAGGTGAAGCGGTTGATCAAGAGCAGGCCCGAGCTTTAACTTACATGAACAATATTAAAGTGACCCACGGTGGTTACGAGCAAACAGATGATGCGGATGTTATCGTAATTGCGGCCGGGAATTCTATGAAACCTGATCCCAATAACCCAACTGCCGAACCGGACCGGGCAACCCTAGCGAAAATCACTTCAAAAACCATTCGTGACGTAATGGAGAACATCGTTGAGCACACCAAAGAGGCCATTATCATTGTGATTACCAACCCGCTAGACACCATTTTATATATCGCGGAAAATGAGTTTGACTATCCTGAAGGGAAGATTATTGGAACAGGAACTATGCTTGATTCAGCTCGCTTGCGTAATGTTTTCGCCAACGCTTACGACGTTGACCCTAAATCAGTCGTCGGCTATATGATGGGGGAACACGGGGCTACCGCCTTCCCAGTCTTGAGTAAATTGAATATTCAAGGAGTAGCTTACGAAGAACTAGACCAATACTTTGACCGCGACCCACAAGTTGACCTATCAAGTCCTGAAGATATCAAGAAGAATGTGGTTTCTACAGCTTATGATGTCTTTAATGGCAAGGGTTGGACCAATGCGGGTGTTGCTCAAGCAGCGGTTACGATGGCTAAGGCCGTTGTTCTTGATGAACGTAGTGTCTACCCAGCCTGCACCACCTTACGGGGCGAATACGGCTATAACGGTAACGTTGCCCTATCAATGCCCTGTATTATTGGGGTTAATGGCGTGGAAAAACGACTACCCGTTAGTTTGAATGCTTGGGAAGAGGCAAAATTGCATGAGTCGGCAGCTTACATTCAAAAAGCCATGCAAGACGCGGATGTAAAATTCTAACAGACAATCATTTTTTCAAAATACCTGTCTTAAATATAAAAAAAATAACCCATCTACCTGGTGTACGCTGTTTGCGTCTGGTTGATGGGTTTTATCGCGGTAGTCTTTTTTACAAAGCGTTTTGCAAAGGATTTAACCTAAAGCAACGTCTAGGGTCATCATGACACCAAAGCCAATAAGTAGGGCGACGGTGGCGATATCTGAGTTACCATGCGATTGTGATTCTGGAATCAGTTGTTCCACACAAACGAAGACCATGGCACCTGCTGCAAAGGCTAGTGCATAAGGTAAGATAACAGTCACTTGAGAAACCAGTATAGCGCCTAAAGCGGCACCGACGATTTCTACTAGGGCAGATGCTTGACCCAACCGGAAGGCACGCCATTTGCTGGCACCTTCTGCGCGGATTGGCATAGATAAGGCTGCCCCTTCAGGGAAGTTTTGTAGCCCAATCCCCATGGTTAATCCCAAAGCAGAAGCCAGACTTGCAGCATTAAATTCGTTGGCCCCGTATGCTACCCCAACAGATAGACCTTCGGGGATGTTGTGGATGGTTACGGCTAAGAATAACAAGGTTGTTGCTGGCAACTTGGTCTTAGGTCCTTCAGCATCCACTTTATTTTGTCCCATATGTAAATGGGGGGTGATGTAATCGATCAAACGTAGGAAAAGTCCCCCTACTATAAAACCAATTAAGGCTGGTACAAAGGCAAACCGGCCCCAACCACCTGCCTCTGCATATTCAATTGATGGGGCAAGAAGTGACCAGAAACTTGCGGCAATCATAACCCCAGCAGCAAATCCATTCATAATATCCAACACACGACGATTAATTTCATTAAAGAAAAATACCAATGCTGAACCTAAGGTCGTCATCAACCAAGTAAAGACGCCGGCCAGCGTAGCTTGTAAAATCGGGTTGGCATTTGCAAACCATTCAAACATTCACATTCACTCCATTTCTCCTAATATTCCACTTTTATTATAAATCATTTGGTATAGCATTTCATTGGAATTAGCAAAGTTTTGGATTTTTTATTCGGGACACCAAAAAATATGAGAAGAAAGAAGCAAGCGTGTTTACCACTGAGAAAAAATAAGGTATACTGTATATGAGCTTACTTTTAGTAAGTGTTTTTTTAAAAAAAGTAAGTTGTTAAATCAAAATTTAATGATAATAGTTGAAGCAAACGAAACTCGTATATATAAACAAAATAAAAGGTGGAAATATAAAATGGAAAAACAATTTTTTAATGATGTTACAATCTCAACAGTTACTTACCGCGTAAGAAACTTAAACAAAATGAAACGCTACTACAACGAAGTAATCGGTTTAGAAATCTTAAAAGATGAAGAAACTGAAGGTATCGTTGAATTAGGTTTCAAAGGGCAAGATGCACCGCAATTAATCTTAGACGGTAAAGCAGACTACAAATTAATCACTGGTCCGAAAAACGGTCTATTCCACACAGCTTGGTTGTTACCATCTCGTGCAGCTTTAGGTGACGTTTTATACCGTATGTTATTAAACCAAACACAATTATCAGGTGCTTCAGACCACTCTTACTCAGAAGCCTTATACTTACAAGATCCAGAAGACAACGGTATTGAAATCTACGCTGACCGTACTGCTGACCAATGGACACATGATCCAAACGGTGGGGTAACTGGTGTAACTGAACCAATGGATGCTGAAGGCGTATTAGCTAGCCGTTCATCTGACGAGCCGCAAGCATTCTTCGCTGAAGGGACAATCATCGGTCACTTACACTTATCATCAGCTAAAGTAGAAGACTTCTTCGGTTTCTTAACAGATGAAATGGTCTTAGAAGAGCAAATGGGCTTCACGAATAATGTCCACTTCACTTCATACTCTGACTACCACCACCACATCGCCGTAAACGCTTGGGGTGCAGAAGCCATGGTACCATACGCTGAAGACCAAACTGGTTTAGCAGCGTACACATTAACTTACCATAACCAAGAATTATACAATAACATCGTAGCGAAATTAAAAGCTAACGGTCGTGTAGTTGCTGAAGAAGCAAATCATGTAACAGCCAAAGACGCGAATGGCGTTATCGTATACGTAGATTTTAAATAATCCAATATTCTTATTGGCGGAAAGGCTATCAGCTTAATGGTTGATGGTCCTTTTTGCTGTGGGAAAATGTCGCCCAATCAACAACTTGATTGTGTTCGTTTTTAGCGAACAACACCGTTCTAATATCCATAAATTTTAATCATTTAAACCATGTTATGATTGGTAAAAGCGATAACAGAATTTAATTGAATTTTAATAGAAGGACGGTAATGACGATGACAGAACGACATATTGAAACTTTGCTTGCACAAATTGGTAACCGTAGTGACAAGGCTTATGGTGCGATTAACACGCCACTATACTTCTCAACAGCCTATAAACACCCAGGCCTAGGTGAATCCACTGGTTACGACTATACGCGTACGGCCAACCCAACTCGTGACGTCTTGCAAGAAGCAATTGCAGTTTTGGAGAATGGGGAACAAGGGTTTGCTACGTCATCAGGTATGGCAGCTATTCAATTAGTTATTGAAGGCTTATTATCACATGGTGATACAGTCGTTACCCTACAAGATTTATATGGTGGCTCATACCGTTACTTCCATCACATGGAGGAAAAGGGCTTCTACAACTTCTCTTACTGTTTAACAGAAGATGAAGTGTACGCTGAAATTGAAAAAGGACCGAAATTAGTCTTCATCGAAACACCAACTAATCCAATGATGGTGGAATTTGATATTGCGGAAATTTCTAAACGTGCCCATGCAGTTGGCGCTGTAGTTGTTGTAGACAATACTTTCTACACACCACTCATCCAACGCCCACTTGAAGAAGGGGCGGATGTTGTCATCCATTCAGCAACGAAATATATTGGTGGTCACAATGATGTCTTAGGTGGTTTAGTAGCCAGCAAGGGTCAAGATATCAATGAAAAATTAGCCTTCCAATTGAATACAACAGGGGCAACTTTAGATCCTTTTGCCTGTTGGTTGATCATGCGTGGACTAAAAACCTTGGCAGTTCGCTTGCAACAACATGAAAAGAACGCCAAATCCTTAGTAGAAGCTTTAGAAAACCACCCAGCAATTGAGAAAGTGTATTACTCAGGACGCGGGGGTATGGTATCGTTCGCAGTGAAAGACGCTGGAATTATTCGCGATGCCTTGAACAGCTTGAAGATTTTTACTTTTGCAGAGAGTTTAGGTGGGGTAGAAAGTTTAATTACTTACCCAGAAACACAAACGCATGCGGATATCCCAACTGAATTACGGGCACAATACGGCCTAACTGACAAGGTTTTACGGATATCAACAGGGATTGAAAATAGTGATGATTTAGTGGCAGATATTAACCAAGCTTTTAACGTTTAAAAAAGTGATCATCTGTGAGCAGTAATAGTGAAAAACGAATTTGATTAGTGTAATATAGGAAATTGTGAGTGTAAGAGTTCACAAGGGAAGGATGGAGAGAGCCATGAACTTTCAAAAACTAAAATATGCTGTTGTCGTCGCTGATAGCGGATCATTCCGTGAGGCAGCTAGACGGCTGTTCATGGCGCAATCTTCTTTATCAACGGCCATTCGTGAGTTGGAAGAAATGTATGACTTACAAATCTTCGAGCGCACAAAACGCGGTATCTTCATTACTGAAGAAGGTAGCGAATTCTTATCGTACGCCCGTGACGTCTTGTCGCAGGTATCCGTTATGGAGAATCGTTACTTAGATGCCGACCGAAAAAAATTGTTTTCTGTATCTAGTCAGCATTATGACTTTGTGTCAGAAGCTTTTGCGGTATTAGTTGCAAATGATGAAGATCGCGCCCACCATTATCGTTTATTAGAAACCTCAACAACTGATGTAATGGAAAATGTCAAAAATGCCTATTCTGAAATCGGGATTTTATACATGAATGCTTACAACCAAAAGGTCATTAAGCAGTACCTAAACCATAACGAGTTGAGCTATACAGAAATCGGGGCCTTTCAACCCCATGTTTTCGTCGGTAAACAACATCCCTTAGCAGATAGAGAAAGCCTAACCCAAGCAGATTTGCTGGCCTATCCATCTGTTACATTCGAACAGACACAAGGTTCCTCAGCTCAATTAACTGAGGAAGCATTGGACTTGGGAGAGGACTCTACACAATCAACCATTTACGTCAGCGACCGGGCGACTTCGATTAATGTCTTAGTGAAAACCGACGCTATCCTAGTGGGTACAGGTATATTGACTTCACCATTCCGTGACATGATGACCACCGTCCCTGTTACAGATGTTGAAGACAACCATATTATTTACATTCAAAACAAATACCGTAAACTATCTAGCGAAGCCGAACGATTCATTGGCATTTTGAACGACCAGTTGAATGATGTAATTGGATCTGCTGATTCTTAATCAGCACCACATTTATATCAATATTCAGGAGGAAGACAAGATGGCAGTTATCATTACATTAGCTATTTTTGTACTTGTATTGTTATTCCTAAACCGTTTAGCAGGGAAACACGTGAAATATTCAAACCGTGTCTTTATCGGATTAGGTATTGGGATTGTTTTTGGTATTATTATTCAATTACTATTTGGTTCCGACTCAAGTACAACCACAACAATTTTAGATTGGGTCAACATCATCGGGAATGGATACGTATCCTTCTTGCAAATGCTTGTTGTACCATTAATCTTCGTTTCACTAGTCCGCGCCTTTACCCGAGTAGAAGGTGAGAAGAACCTTGGCAAAATAGGTTTCAACGTCCTAGCTGTATTAATTATCACAGTAGCCGTTGCATCCGTTATTGGCTTATCCATTGCCTTACTATTCAACTTAGACGGTGCAGAATTTACGCAAGGGGCAGCCGAAACAGCGCGAATCGCTTATATCCAAGAGCGCCAAGCTGAAATCGCTGATACAACCCTACCGCAACAAATCCTGTCATTTATCCCAACAAATATCTTTGAAGACTTAGCGGGCTTACGTCAATCAAGTAACATCGCAGTAGTGATCTTTTCAGCATTCGTTGGTGTCGCTTATCTAGGTATCGCAAGAAAACACCCAGAAGAAGCTTCATACTTTAAGAAAATGATCGATATGTTAGACGCCATCGTTTCACGTATCGTGACATTAGTCTTGAGAATGGCGCCTTATGGTATCTTTGCCTTAATGGTTAAAGCCATGGCATCATCAAGCTTCCAAGCCCTATTGAATATGGCCACATTCGTTATCGCAGCTTACGTAGCCATTATTATCATGTTCGCAATTCATGCCTTGATCTTAGCTGGTTTCAAAGTCAACCCAATCAACTACTTCAAGAAAGCATCTTCTGTATTAGGCTTTGCCTTTACATCACGTTCAAGTGGCGGGGCATTACCAATGAACATCCAAACACAAACAGAAGCTTTAGGTGTAGAAGATGCAACAGCTAACTTCGCCGGTACCTTTGGTTTATCCATCGGTCAAAACGGTTGTGCTGGTATCTACCCAACCATGTTAGTAGCTATCGTAGCCCCAACAGTGGGTATGGACCTATCTGACCCAATGGTTTGGTTAACCATTATTGGTACTGTCGTTATTTCATCATTCGGTGTAGCCGGTGTTGGTGGTGGTGCAACCTTCGCATCACTAATCGTATTTGGTACCCTAGGCTTACCAGTAGAAATCATTGGTTTAATGGTTTCAATTGAACCAATTATTGATATGGGCCGTACAGCCTTAAACGTTAACGATTCAATCCTAGCAGGTGTTGTCACTTCTAAACGTTTAGGCACCCTAAACGAAGACGTATTCAACAACCCAGACGCACAAATTGAAGTTGGTTAATAGAAACAAAGAAAGTCGTCCTTGAAAAAGGGCGACTTTTTTTGTTAGCGATAAATATATTTGTCAACGGGTATTAGAGCTGGCTTTATCGACCAAAATTTAGAGCAATTGTTTGATTATTACTCACTACTTTTTAAAAAGAACACCCAATCAGCATCGTTAGAAAACAACTGTGCTTCCCGATTGCTGGTATTAACCACTTCCACTGGCATAAAGTTTGGGACCGTCAAGGCAAGGAATTAACAGCTAAAGTCATTGATTTACTATACAAAAAATCAGATGATGGCCCGGAATCAGCCTTGAAGAATATCCATGATGCCAACTATCATATTGAACAAATTCAAGATTTGGCCATGTTACCATGTGGTTACCACCGTTACTACTACTCTGAAGATGAGATGTTACAACATTCTATTGAAGAGTTTAAAGCAGGGGCAACACGTGCACAAGTCGTGAAGAAGACTGAGCAACAATTGTTTGAATTGTATAAAGATCCAGCTTTAGACTACAAGCCTGAAGAATTAACGCAACGTGGTGGGACTTACTATTCTGACGCCGCTTGTGAGGTAATTGCTTCTATCTACAACGACAAACAGACTGTTATGGTGGTTTCTACCCAAAATAACGGGACAATCCAAGACCTACCGTACGATGCCATTGTGGAAGTATCTGCCCAAATCACTAGCCACGGTGCTGTACCATTCAACTGGGGTGAATTTATGCCAGCTGCTCGTGGGATGATCCAATTGATGAAGGGGATGGAAGAAACGGTTATCCGTGCCGCCGTTGAAGGAAATTACGGGGCAGCTTTACATGCCTTCACGATTAACCCCTTAGTACCAGGTGGTCAGATGGCTAAACGCGTCTTGGACGAATTATTATATGCTCACAAAGCGCATTTACCACAATTTGCTGACAAGATTGCTGAAATTGAAGCCAACCAACCAGATGTTGTGGCTTACGTAGACGAATTAATGCAATCGAATTAAGAGAATGTTTTTTGAAAAATGATAAGCACTTTGTCAAAATTTTTCCAATATGATAATGCTGGCTATTAAAAACCGTAAGCAGCATCTTTTTTGGCTTGAATTTCTGCTTGTACGTCTGCCATGGTGAAGACATCATCGACCAATCGTTCAATACGGAAAATGATGTCATCACTGATGATTTCGTTCCGACTGAAGTCTCGGTCTTCAATAAAGACGTACTTGTTGACGACAGTGGCCTTCATATAATTTAAGATCGGCATCAATTGGGTTTCAACCATTAAATAATGACGCGGAGAACCAGCAGTGTTGATGACGCCAACCACCTTGTCCCGGAAGGCATTCACGGGTAGCAGGTCGAACAAGTTTTTCACGGTAGCTGGGTATGAAGCTTGGAAAGTCGGCATGGTCAAGACTAAGACATCTGCAGCCATGATTGTTTTAAGGACTTGACCAGTGTCTCCAGGATATTCAAAATAATTGCGGCCATCTGAAAAGACCATGTCCTTTTCAGCCAGGTCAATTAATTCCATGTCCGCATCTGGGCGGTAGCTTTTTGCTTGTCTAATGTATTCATCTGCAGCAACACGTGATTTGGTGCCGACATTTGATCCGCTGATAACGACTGTCTTCATGGTGGGTAAACTCCTTTTTAATTATCATAATGGTTAATGAGGATTTGAGAAATTACTTATTTTTATATAGTGTAACACGTTTCGATAGGCTTGGAAAACGATTTGTTTCGTTTTCGAAATAGTATGCGGATTGTTTGAATTATCATAACTTTTATTGTAACCTTATAGATAATCATTTATAATATATAAACAAATTAGGAGGGGATCCGATGGGTGGTTTTAGAAGGTTTCTACAAATTATATTAACCTTAGTGGGCTTGGTTGCATTATTAGCTGCAATTGCCTTGTTTTACCCAATTCAATACCTAACACCTTTCGTTAAAGAGACTGTCTTAGGCAATACCTATGGTCAATGGGCCATGTTAGCTGGTTTAGCCTTTGTAGCCTTGGTTGTGTTAGTTGTTTTCCTACAGGCGGTTGTGGCACCAGCGAAACGTGACCACTTAGAAGTTAAAACGGATGCCGGTGTATTAAGTTTTACCAAGCATTCTGTCGAAGATACAGCAGTCCGCGCTAGCCAGCGTGTGTCAGGGGTAAAATTCCCTGAAGCAAAAGTGCGATTTGGTAAACGTCCTGAAGACACGAAAGTAAGAGTTGTTTTCCAAGTGGATGACGCAACCAATGTAATTGGCTTGGCTAGTCGGGTACAGGAACGCGTACGTGATACTGTGGCCGTTTCATTGGGGATTCCAGTTGCGGATGTTAATGTGAAGGTCAACCAAATTGACCGTAGTGTTGTTGTAGCTGAAAAACAAGCCAAACAGAAAGCTGCACCACGTGTGCAATAAGGAGGAGGGATAATATGTCAGAACGGAATAAACGAGAAGAACGTGCGATTTGGCGCCAATACAAATGGCGGATAATCGGCTTATTATCAGCCTTTATCTTTGCACTATTGTGGGTAGTCTTTACTTTCGGGACAGCCTTACTGGTATTTGTTATCGCAGCTGTCGGCTTTATCGTCGGTGCTTACTTTGATGGTGAGGTCGACTTGCGTGCCTGGTTGCGGTTCTTTATGAAATAGTCGAAGGGTTATCGGTTGATAATCAGAAATATTCACGCTATTATTAACTTATAGGTTATTTAAAGTTGGTTATATGACCAACAAAAATATTAGGAGGAATTAAATTATGGCTGAAACAAATGAACAAGTAAGACACGAAAATAATTTAGCTTTTGAGCCTCGCGTGTTAGAACGTATTGCGAATAACTCAGTTCAAGATGTTGACGGCATTTTAGAGTTGAAAGGTAACTTCACATCTGGCGTGAAAAGCTTCTTCTCTTCTGAAGATGATAAAACAAAAGGTGTAAACGCTGAAGTTGGTAGTAAAGAAGTAGCCATCGACTTAGAAGTAATTGCTGAATACGGCAAAGATATTCCTGCGGCC
Source organism: Carnobacterium sp. 1290_CSPC (assembly GCF_001053265.1). Lineage (NCBI taxonomy): Bacteria > Bacillati > Bacillota > Bacilli > Lactobacillales > Carnobacteriaceae > Carnobacterium > Carnobacterium sp. 1290_CSPC. The sequence goes on along the minus strand of NZ_JVVG01000088.1, from coordinate 6,518 downwards.
TTTAACCAAACAATCGAAAAAGTGAAAGCAAACGTTGAAAAAATGACTGGTTTAAGAGTTGTTGAAGTGAATATGAATGTTAACGACGTGATGACACGTGCAGATTACCAACAACAACAATCTGAAGACGAACGTCAACGCGCTGAAGAACGCCGTCGTGCCCACCAAAATGGTGAATTTACAGATGGTTCAAGAGTACAATAATAACTAGCATACATGGATAGCTAGTATCTATTATCATGTGTAGGAGGGGTCGGCTAAGTGCCGATCCTTTTCTTATCCCCAAAATTTAGGTAAGATAGAGACAAGAAAAGCGGCATTTTAAATTGGAGGGTTAAAGATGAAAACAATGATTTTACTAGGTGAAGGTTACGAAGAAGTAGAAGCAATCACAGTGATTGATTACCTACGTCGAGCACAGATCCCAATAGATATCGTATCTATCAACGAAACGCTATCGACAATTGGTGACCATGGCATTGAGATTATGGCAGATAAACTGTTAGATGATATTGATACTGACAGCTATGACATGGTGATTACGCCTGGTGGGCGCCCAGGTGCAGAAAAATTGGCCAAGGATAAAAGAGTAACTGACTTGATTGCTCAACAAGTAGCAAACGATAAATATGTTTCTAGTATTTGTGCGTCACCGATTGCCCTTGAAGCAGCAGGCGTCACTAAAGACTTGGAAGGGACATGCTACCCAGGTTTCGAAGACCAAGTGCATTACAAGACCTTCCACGAAGATATCACCTACTACGATGAAAACCATAAAGTATTGACCTCACGTGGACCAGCCACAGCAGTTTATTTTGCTTTGGACATTATTCGAATTCTAAAAGGCGATGCTAAAGCACAAGAGGTTGCTGATGGTTTATTATTACCAATAGTTGAAGAGAAAAAGGGGTAACGTATTATGGCTGACAAGCCTCTGGTAAAAATGGTGCGGGGTTACCAAAAGTATATTTCCCCAATGTTTCCACCGACTTGCCGCTACTATCCATCGTGCTCAACTTATATGATTCAAGCAGTCAATAAACATGGCACGCTTAAGGGGGCAGCTATGGGTACAGCGCGTATTATTCGTTGTAACCCAATGGTGCCAGGGGGGCTAGATCCAGTACCAGACCATTTCACTTTACGTCGCAACCGTGAGGAAATGTCTGACGAAGACCGGGCATATTTGATTGCACAAATGGAGAAACATGACCACCATCATGAAGTAGAATAGTAGCAAAAGACGTGGCGAAAGATATTTTGCCACGTCTTTTTTTGAAATTAAAATAGGAAGGTAGCGGGAAATGATACTTAGCTTAAAAAGATTCGCCCTTTTTCAAAAAAGGGGTTTACCTTTGCCTTAGGGCAGGCTTTATTATATATATTGAGAGGTGAGCTGGATGTATACGATAGGAGAATTGGCTGAGTTGGCTGGTGCGACAAGGAAAACCTTGCGCCACTGTGAAAAGATTGGTTTATTAGAACCACAAGCTTTATCTGAGGCAGATTACCGGGTCTAATAATGTTTATATGCATATATATTTTGTAAAAAGTACAAAAAAATAGCGTATGGTAATCGCCATACGCTATTTCATATGATTAAGGATGCTCACATTCCGATAAACGATTTGTGTCACACCTTGATAATCGGGTTCGCTCGACCAGCTCAAGCCTGCTTCAGACTAATTTGCAGCTGATTACATCAGCTACTGCATTATTCTTCCAGCATTATTTAGCTTAGCGGTCTCACTCACACCTTGTTTTTATTCTACGCCGAATTCTTTGCTTACTTGATCTGCGATTCGTTTTGCATAGTTGTATGCTTCTTCGTCTGTTTGGGCTTCTACCATAACACGTAATAGGTTTTCTGTTCCTGAAGGGCGTACTAAGATACGGCCATTGCCGGCCATTTCTGTGTTCACTTCATCAATAACTTGTTGTACCGTTGCAGAATTCATTGCTTCTGTTTTACCTTCACGTGTTACACGCACATTGATTAATTCTTGAGGGTAAGTTTTCATTTCACCAGCTAATTCAGATAATTTTTTACCTGAAGTTTTTAATACATGTAGTAATTGTACTGCTGATAAAAGGCCGTCACCTGTGTTGTTGTGGTCCATGAAGATGATATGACCTGATTGTTCTCCACCAAGGTTATATCCGTGTTCACGCATTTCTTCAACCACATAACGGTCACCAACTTTAGTTTGTGGTGCTTTCATGCCTGCTTCTTCAACTGCTTTGTGGAAACCTAAGTTAGACATTACAGTTGACACGATTGTGTTGTCGTTTAATTTACCACGTTCGTTTAAGTATTTACCACAGATGAACATCATTTGGTCACCGTCTACTAGGTTACCTTCTTCGTCAACTGCTAAACAGCGGTCGCCGTCACCATCGAAGGCCACACCGACATCAGCACCTGTTTCTTTTACAAGGGCTTGTAATTTCTCTGTATGTGTTGAACCAACACCTTCGTTGATGTTGATACCATCTGGAGAAGTCGCCATTGTTGTAAAGTCAGTACCTAAGTCAGCGAATAAACGATTAACTAATGGTGAAGTGGCACCGTTAGCGCCGTCAACTGCTACTTTTATACCTGATAAATCACCAGAAATTGTTGATGCTAGGAATTCTAAGTATTTACCAACTGCACCTGGGTTAGCGATCACCGTTCCTAATCCTTCAGCTGATGGACGTGGTAAAGTATCTTCTTCTTGGTCTAATAATGCTTCGATTTCTTCCTCTTGAGCGTCAGACAATTTGAAGCCGTCAGAACCAAAGAATTTAATCCCATTGTCTGGTGCAGGGTTGTGGCTTGCTGAAATCATGACACCAGCAGTTGCACCGGTAGTACGAGTTAAATAAGATACAGCTGGAGTTGTAATAACGCCTAATTGTTGCACTTCAATTCCTACTGATAATAAACCAGCAGTTAAGGCTTGCTCTAATAATTGACCTGAGATACGTGTATCGCGGGCAACTAGAACACGCGGATGTTCCATTCCTTCTGGTGCATGTTGCATTAACACGTGACCACCAAAACGACCCAATTTAAATGCTAATTCTGGTGTTAATTCTTCATTCGCTAAACCGCGAACCCCATCAGTACCAAAATATTTTCTCATAATTTACTCCTTTGTTTTCGAAAGTGAATATCGATTTTGTCGTCGATTTCGTTATAGTATAACATTTACTGATTCATAATTAAAAATTATAGATATGTTTCTTGCCTTGAAAAAAGGCAGTCTAGATTACACTGGTTAATACTAGGAAAAACTAGCTAAAAAAGCAAGTATTCCGTTAAAGACATTTGCGCTAGAAGAGCTAGAGACGCTTTCTGAGCTTGTTGAATTGATTTGGTCGGCTTGGACATTGCCGTTGCCATTTTGTAAGTTGTTACTGACGCCAGTCGTTACGCCAACTTCGCTTGTGCTTGAACTGGTGCTGTCGCTGATGTCGCTATCACTTGTCGTATCTTCTTCAATAGTGGATTCATTACCGCTAGTGCCGCTTTCGCTACTCGTAGCACTTTCTTCGCTAGACTCGCTCGATGCGGTGTCTGAGCTGGCGCTGTCCTCATCGCTTTCTGATGAGGCACTAGATGACGCGCTAGATGATGACGAAGACGAAGACTCGGTAGCGGTTGGCACCACTTGGACCCGAACGTTTGAAGGATCTGAACTCGTTACACCATCAGGTAGTACAATGGGCGCGTCTACAGTAGTTGTTGTTGTAATTCCTGATACATCAACGGTTGCAGACACACTTTCAGTGTTATTGATGGTATCGTAGTCACCAGATAAAGTCGCGTTTTGGCTGTCTAAAATCGTTGCTTCATAGGTGTAGCCTTCGCGTTCGTTGGTGATATTGGCCACAATAGGGACCGACACACCTTCAGGCGAAACTTGAACGGTCACGTCAACCTCACTTGGGTCGGTGTTGATATTCAAAATATCCCCCTCCGCATTTTCTGTAATGACAGTGGCGGTTGTGGTGTAGTCTTCAGATAAGTTATCTGGAATATTGACGACTGTATAAACTTTGCTCACGCTTTCAATGTCAGATGTCGAACCAGTTAAGGTGACAGAATCTTGGCTTAAAGACACATCTGTAATTTCGTAACCCTCCGCAACTGCAGATTCATTAGACATTTCCACTTGGACTGGATATTCAGTTGTTTGTAGCGAATCAATTGAAATATTGACGCTTGAAGGTGAAATCTCATAAGACACGGCTTCTGAAACATTTTCCAATTGTAATTGGATGTAATGAGAACCTTCACCTAGATCGGTTAAGTCTTCTGTGATGACGCGGAAGTCATCGGCTTCAAGTGTTTGTTCGATTAAGTTTTTTGGTCCAGATAAACTGACAGAAACGCTATCTGGTAGACCAGTGACGTAATACGCATCCACGTTTCCATTTATATAAACAGGCACGTTATAAATCGTTTCCGTTGTCGCTTCGCTGACATTTTGGAAGAAACTCACTGGGTTTTCCGAATACTGCTCAGCCTTCACGTATACAAACATTAAGATAGATAAGAAGAGCGATAAAATTAACAGGGCAATTCGATTGTTATAAAACTTATTGATCATCTGACTTGCCACCTCCTGTTAATTGGTTAAACCAGTTAGTTAAGAAGTTATCATTCGCTTCCTCATCAGTAGTGTTGATGAAATTGTCCGCTAGAATGGTATACAACTCATCTTGACTAAGGTCGCGGGTAATCTCGCCACGTTCAGTAATTGAAACACCACCTGTTTCTTCTGAGACGACGATAGTGATGGCATCTGTTACTTCACTTAAGCCGACAGCAGCCCGGTGTCTAGTCCCTAATTCTTTAGGAATCTCCGAGTTTTCTGAAAGTGGCAGGTAAGAAGCGGCAGAAGCAATTTCTAAATCTTGAATAATCACGGCACCATCATGTAGGGGCGTATTTGGGATGAAAATGTTAATCAATAATTGAGATGATATGGCTGAATTTAATCTAATTCCAGTAGCTACATATTCATTTAAGGGTTGCGAACGTTGTAGGGAAATCAAAGCACCAATCCGTCGTTTACCCATGTACTCGCAAGCTTCAACTAAATCGCGCACCATTTTTTCGTTTGGATTGCGGGCCCCAGCTTCACGTTTACCAGCAAAGAATTGTTGTCCCAAATGATCTAATCCTCGTCTGATTTCAGGTTGGAATATGACAATCGCACCAACGACAGACCATTGGATAATATTGTTCATGATCCAATCTACCGTCTTCAACTGGAAGAGGGTGGAAATAATTTTAATCAGCAAGAAGATGAAAACCCCGTTCAAAATATTGAAGGCTTTCGTATTCTTTAGGATTTTCAAGAGCTGGTAGATAAACAACCAAACAATCAAAATATCAATTAGATTGAAAACATTTGTCCAGGAAATAATACCAGACCAATCTATTTGCATGCGTCTATCCTCCATTCTAAGTTTTTCACTATAAAGTATACCATATCAGCCTTTTATCGATAGAAACTTAAGACACATTTCCCAAAAATGTTTATAATGGTAGAAACAAGTAAACTGGAGTGAAGGAGGGATGGCATGTTACTTGGACAATTGATTATGGATGCTGGGCAAGTGACCCGAAAGGCCTGCAAACGCCTATTGAAAGATGGCCATGTCACCGTTGACGGCCAAGTTGTCACACAATTCGCCACCGTTGTTGATCCCAGCTGGCAAGAAATTACCGTCGACCAAGTAGTAATTGATCGCCATTTTGGCCATACCTATTACTTGGTCCATAAACCCAAAGGCTACCTGTCAGCCAATAAAGACCAGACCCACCCAACGGTCATTGACCTGATTCAACCAGCAGATAATCCCGGCGATTTAGCAATTACCGGCCGTCTGGACCGCGATGCCCATGGACTCGTCTTCGTCACTAATAATGGCCAGCTCCATTACATCTTCCAACAACCCAAATTTGATATTCCAAAGACCTACCGCGTCAACGTGAATGGCCTTATTGATGAAAAAATGGTCGCACAATTTCAAGCGGGTGTCATTTTTCAGGATGGCACGATCTGTAAAGCAGCAAGGCTTGAAATCATTTCGGCAAGCCCACACTCCTCAACTGGTTTAGTCACGATTTCAGAGGGGCGCCGCCACCAAGTGAAGAAAATGTTTCTTGCTTGCGGGGTAAAAGTCACAGACTTATACCGACAAAAAATTGGCGATTTAAGGATTGACGACCTAGCTGAGGGGGACTATCGTCAACTAAATGAAGCAGAAATACAGTCACTCAAAAGCATCTTTCCTCTATATAATAAACGTAAAGAAAGTTGAGGGAAAAGGGCGGTAAAATAAGTCCAAAAAATTTTTCAAAAAACTTTTGGCCAAACTGTTGAAATCTATAATTTCTGATGCTATACTAATCAAGTACGATATTTTTGAGCAAATAAATCTCAGGAATAGCATTATATGGAGGGATAGCGAAGTGGCCAAACGCAGCGGACTGTAAATCCGTTCCTTCGGGTTCGAAG